>JAGWMH010000073.1 GCA_028871775.1 Betaproteobacteria bacterium | reverse complement strand
CTCACCGCACAACGCCAGGATGATGCCCTGCTTGAACAATGTATTTGCTTTAAGCCGCATTATGCGGTGTTGCTGGATGAGGTTGCCGCTGCGCGGCTGACGCAAAAAATTGCCGCCGCCGGTCTTGCCGTGCAAGTACTGTGCGGGGTTGAAGCGCTCGAACTGGTTTCGTCTCTGCCCGAAGTGGATGCGGTGATGGCGGCCATAGTCGGCGCGGCCGGTTTGCGCCCGACCCTGGCTGCGGCGCGCGCCGGAAAGAAAATCCTGCTGGCGAACAAGGAAACGCTGGTGATGGCAGGGCGGGTATTCATGGAGGCGGTGCGCCAGCACAATGCCACGCTGCTGCCCATAGACAGCGAGCACAATGCCATCTTTCAGGCACTGCCTTCCAATTTTGCGGGCGACCTCGCCGCCAGCGGCGTGCGCCGCATCCTGCTCACCGCCTCCGGCGGCCCCTTCCGCAACACCCCTTTGCCCGAATTGCAGCGGGTTACGCCGGAACAGGCATGTGCACATCCGAACTGGGTGATGGGGCGCAAGATTTCGGTGGATTCCTCCACCATGATGAACAAGGGACTGGAGGTGATCGAGGCACACTGGTTGTTCAATGCGCCGGCCGATGCCATTCAGGTGGTGGTGCATCCGCAGAGTGTGATTCATTCGCTGGTGCAGTATGTGGATGGTTCGGTGCTGGCGCAGCTCGGCAATCCTGACATGCGCACCCCGATTGCCCATGCGCTGGCTTATCCCGAGCGCATCGAGGCCGGCGTCGAGCCGCTTGATCTGCTCAAGGTGGCGACGCTCAACTTCATGGCGCCGGATCTCGCGCGCTTTCCCTGCCTGGCGCTGGCCTACCAGGCTTTGCGTGCGGGCGGCACTGCGCCGACCGTGTTGAATGCGGCAAATGAAGCGGCCGTGGCCGCTTTCCTCGACAAGCGGATTTCCTTCCTCGCCATTCCGCGCCTGATTGAAGATGTGCTGGTGGCCATGCCGGTTGCTGCGGCCAATACGCTGGACGAGGTGCTGAACGCCGATGCTGCCGCCCGTGCAGCGGCGCATGAGTTGATGCAGGGGCGCCCGTCATGACCACGCTCTGGGCTTTCGTTCTTGCCATTGCGGTGCTGGTGGTGGTTCACGAGTTGGGGCACTACTGGATTGCGCGCTGGTGCGGGGTAAAGGTGCTGCGCTTTTCCATCGGTTTCGGCAAGCCGCTTTTCGCCACGCATATCGGCAAGGGTGAGACCGAGTGGGTGATCTCCGCCGTTCCAGTGGGCGGCTACGTCAAGATGCTGGACGAGCGGGAAGGGGAGGTGGCCGAACACGAGCTGCACCGCGCCTTCAACCGCCAGCCCGTGGTGCGGCGCATGGCCATCGTGGTGGCCGGGCCGATTTCCAACCTGCTGCTGGCGGTGGTCCTGTATTGGTCGCTGTTCATGCATGGAGTGCCGGGGCTGAAACCCATACTGGGCGAGATTACGCCGCAAACGCCTGCTGCTGCGGCGCAATTCCGCGAGCAGGAAACCATACTCAGCATCAACGGGGAACCTGTTCCGAGCTGGCAGGATCTGCGCTGGATATTGCTGGACCTGGCTTTTAAGGGCGCGGAGGTGCGCATCGAGGGGCGCACCGCACAGGGAGAAATCATTCAGCATGTGCTCGATCTGAAAGTGCTTGCGCCAAATGATCTGGATGGAGATTTCCTGCAAAAGCTTGGCTTGCAGCTGTTCCAGCCGCTGGTGCAGCCCATTATTGACAAGCTGACGGAAGGCGGGGTTGCCCAACGCACCGGTTTGCGCTCGGGCGATCACATCAGGCGCATAGACGGCCGCACCATTACGCGCTGGGCGGAACTGGTGGAAGCGGTGCGCAGCCACCCCGGCAGCACACTGCATCTGGAAATTGAACGCAGCGGCAACTTGCTGGCACTTGATATTACGCCGGATGCGGCCAAGGAAAATGGCAAGCAGGTGGGCAGGATCGGCGCCGGACCGTACATTGACAAACCGGCATTTGACGCGCTGCTGACGGAGGTGCGCTATGCGCCACCCGCCGCTCTCGAACAGGCAGTGCGCAGGTCTTGGGAAACCGCCGCGATGAGTTTGAAGGTAATGGGCAAAATGGTGATCGGCGAAATTTCCCTGAAGAACCTGAGCGGCCCGATTACGATTGCCGATTATGCCGGGCAGTCCGCAAAACTGGGGGCGGCGTCATATCTGGATTTTCTGGCGCTGATCAGCATCAGCCTGGGAGTATTGAATCTGCTGCCCATTCCCTTATTGGATGGGGGGCATTTGTTGTATTATATGGTCGAGCTGATAAAGGGCAGCCCTGTGTCCGAAAAGGCGTGGGAGGCCGGACAGAATGTGGGTATCGCGCTGCTGGTTACCTTGATGGCTTTTGCGCTATACAACGACATTAGCCGCCTGATTTTGGGTTGAACAATAGATGAAATTAAAAAAACTGGCGGCTCTGATTCCGCTGCTGTACGCCACTTCTGCCGCAGCAATCGAGCCATTCGTTGTCAAGGACATCCGGGTGGAGGGTATACAGCGCACCGAGGCAGGTACGGTGTTCAGCTACCTGCCGATCAAGGTCGGTGACACACTGGACGATGATCATGCGGCTGCCGCAATCCGCGCATTGTTCGCCACCGGCTTTTTCAAGGATGTGCGCCTGGAAGTGGAGCAGGGGGTGCTGATTGTGTTGGTGCGCGAACGGCCGGCGATTGCCAGTGTGGAAATTGACGGCGTGAAGGATTTTCCGAAGGACCAGCTGCGTGATAACCTCAAGCTTGTCGGGCTGGCAGAAGGCCGTATATTCGACAGGTCCGTATTGGACAAGGCCGAGCAGGAACTCAAACGCCAGTATGTGGCGCGCGGCAAATACGGAGTAACGGTCAATACCACCGTCACCGAACTGGAGCGCAACCGTGTTGCCGTCACCTTTAACGTGGTGGAAGGCGACGTCTCCAAGATCAGGCAAATCAACATTGTCGGCAACCAAGCCTATAGTGAATCAGAATTGCTTGATATGATGAAACTCGATACGCCCAACTGGATGAGCTGGTTCAGCAAGAGCGACCAATATTCCAAGCAGAAACTGTCTGCCGACCTGGAAACCTTGCGCTCATTCTATCTTGATGCGGGCTATCTGGAGTTTTCCATAGAATCCACGCAGATTTCCATCACCCCTGACAAGAAAGACATTTACATCACCATCAACCTTGCCGAAGGCGCCAAATATACGGTTTCCGACATCAAACTGGCCGGGCCGGAGAGCATCATGTCCCACGAAGAGATGCGCAAGCTGATTACCGTCAAGCCGGGCGATACCTTCTCGCGCAAGGAATTGACTGCATCCACTACCAGGATCGGCGACCGCCTCGCGGATGACGGTTATGCCTTTGCCAACATCAATGCGCTGCCGGAACTGGACAAGGAAAAGCATCAGGTGGCGTTTACCTTCATGGCCGATCCGGGGCGGCGTGTGTATGTGCGGCGCATCAACATCTCGGGCAATACCAAGACGCGCGATGTGGTGATCAGGCGCGAATTCCGCCAAATGGAAGGCGCATGGTTTTCCGCATCCAAAGCAAAAAAATCCAAGCAAAAGGTGGATCGCCTGGATTTTTTCAGCGAGGTGAATATGGAGACACCTCCTGTGCAGGGCACGAATGACCAGTTGGACGTCAACCTGGCGGTGAAGGAGAAAGCCACCGGCGATTTCTCCGTCGGCGCGGGCATATCCAGCGGCGAAGGGCTGGTGTTAACCGGCTCGATTACCGAGCGCAACCTGTTCGGTTCCGGCAATTACCTCTCCACGCAGATTAATACCAGCAAGATCAATAAGGTGTATTCGGTGTCGTACACCAATCCCTATTACACGGATGACGGGATGAGCCGCGGCTTCGATCTATACCAGCGCAACGTGAATTCGATCTACACGGCAATCAGCCAGTATACTTCTTCCACAATGGGCGGCGGGGTGCGTTATGGTGTACCGATCAGCGATGATGAAACCGTGCATTACGGCCTGGCGATGGAAAGAACCAAACTGGGGCTTACTGCCTTCAGCCCGCAACGTTTTATAGATTACGTCAACACCTTTGGCGCTTCCACGACCAACTTGCTGGGTACCGTGGGCTGGAGTCATGATGGCCGCGACAGCGCGATTTACACCACGGAAGGAATGGTGCAGCATGCCTTTACGGAAATCGCCCTGCCGGTATCGAACCAGCGCTATTACAAGCTGACATATCAGCAGCAGTGGTTTCATCCGGTGAGCCGTGAAGTCACCCTGATGCTGAACGGCGAAGGCGGGGTCGGCAACGGTTATGGCGGCAGGCCCTTGCCGTTCTTCAAAAACTTTTACGCGGGCGGCACCGGCTCGGTGCGCGGTTATGAACCCAATTCCCTGGGGCCGCGCGACATAAACAATAATGCGCTGGGCGGCAACAAGCGCATCATCGCAAATGCTGAATTGCTGTTCCCCATGCCGGGGATGACCAAGGAAAAATCACTGCGCCTGAGCGTCTTTGCCGATGCGGGCGCAGTGTATGGACCTGACAACCTGATAGCAGGAGCTACCGGCATGCGTTATTCTGCCGGTGTGGCACTTGCCTGGATATCGCCGGTCGGCCCGCTCAAGGTCAGTTTCGGGAAACCGCTGAACCAGAAGCCCAGCGACAAGTTGCAGAAATTCCAGTTCACGCTGGGTTCGATATTTTAATTTGAGGAGGAGCGAAAATTGAAAACCCAAAAAATGAAAAGCTGGATCATGAAGCTCATGCCGATCCTGCTGCCGGTTGTTTTCAGCCAGGCGGCCCTTGCCGCGGACTTCCGGATCGGTGTGGTAGATACCGAGCGCATCCTGCGCGAATCCGTGCCCGCATTGAAGGCCGAGAAGAGGATCGAGAAGGAATTTGCCGCACGCGACCAGGAAATCAAGAAAATTTCCCAGCAGGCCAAGGAGATTCAGGCATTGCTGGACAAGGAAGGAATGACGATGCCGGATGCCGAGCGCCGCAACAAGGAGCGCGAACTGGACAATCTGAACGTCAACCTGCAGCGCTCCCAACGCGAGTTTCGCGAGGACCTGAACCTGCGCAAGAATGAGGAACTGGTAGTGGTTCTGGGGCAAGCCAACAAGGCCATACAGCAGATCGCGGAAAGCGAGAAATATGATTTGGTGTTGCAGGAAGCGGTTTACCGCAACCCCAAAATAGATATCACCGAGAAGGTGCTGCAATACCTGGCTAAAGAAAACAAAGAAAACAAAGAAAAATAATTCCGCAAGTTAAATGAAGCGCACAGCTTATCGTTTAACGGATATCGTGGCGCGTTTTGGCGGCCGCGTGCTGGGTGACGCCGACACCACGATTGACCAGGTCGCCACACTGGACAGCGCGCAAGCCGGACACCTCACTTTCCTGGCAAGCGGCAAATACCGCGCGCAGCTTGCCGCCACGCGCGCCGGAGCCATCATTGTGGGCGAGGCGGATGCCGCGGCGACCCAGCTTCCGCGCATCGTATGCGACAACCCCTATGCCTATTTCGCCAGGGTGTCCGCCTGGCTGAACCCGGCGCCACAGGCCTTGCCCGGCATACATGCCAGCGCCGTGATCGGGGAGGGCGCGCGGATTGACCCGACAGCCCATATCGGCCCCCATGTAGTAGTCGGGGCAGGCGCCCATATCGGCGCGCACTGCGTCATCATGGCGGGATGCAGCATAGGCGCAGGGACCATCCTCGGCGAGGATGCGCTGCTGTACCCGCGCGTGGTGGTGTATCACGATTGCGTGCTGGGAAACAGGCTGATTGCGCATTCCGGCGCGGTGATCGGCGCGGACGGCTTCGGCATCGCGATGGACGAGGGCCGCTGGCTGAAAATCCCGCAGATCGGCCGTGTGGTGATCGGCGACGATGTGGAGATCGGCGCGAATACCACCATAGACCGCGGCGCGCTGGACGATACCGTGATTGAGGACGGGGTCAAGCTGGACAACCAGATACAGGTGGCGCACAACGTGCGCATCGGCGCACACACCGCGATTGCCGGTTGCGTCGGCATTGCCGGCAGTACCACCATCGGGTGCCATTGCCGCATAGGCGGCAGCGCCGGCATCCTGGGGCATTTGCAGATAGCGGACCATGTGGAAATCTCCTCCTTTACGCTGATAGGCAAATCCATACGGGAACCCGGCAGCTACACCGGGATTTATCCGTTCAGCAGCAGCGTGGAATGGCGCAAGAACGCCGCCCACCTGCGCCATCTGGATGAGCTCGCGGACAAAGTTAAAACGCTGCAACAGGAAATCGAAATTTTGAGGAGAAAAGACTGATGAGCACCCAGATGGATATCCATGAAATCATGCAATACCTGCCGCACCGCTACCCGTTCCTGTTGATAGACCGGGTACTGTCCATAGATCCGGACAAGCAGATCGTGGCACTGAAAAATGTGACGATCAACGAACCTTTTTTTCCGGGACACTATCCCCACCACCCGGTGATGCCCGGCGTGCTGATGATAGAAGCGATGGCACAGGCCTCCGCGCTGCTGTCGTTCAAGTCCATGGGCGGAATGCAGGATAAAAATTCGGTGTATTACTTCGCGGGCATAGACGGTGCGCGCTTCAAGCGGCCTGTCGGCCCCGGCGACCAGATGATAATCAAGGCGAGCCTCATCCGCAGCATGCGCGGTGTATTCAAGTTTGGCGCGACCATCGAAGTGGACGGCCAACTGGCTGCCGAGGCCGAACTGATGTGCACCGTCAAACCGGTGGCATGATGCTCCACCCCACCGCCATCATTCATCCCAACGCCAGACTCGCCGGCGATGTCGAGGTCGGCGCTTATTCGATCATCGGCGAACACGTGGAAATTGGCGCAGGCACGGTAATCGGACCGCACGTGGTAATCAACGGCCATACCCGCATCGGCAAAAACAACCGCATTTTCCAGTTCAGTTCGCTGGGCGAAATCCCGCAGGACAAGAAATATGCGGGCGAGCCGACACGGCTGGAAATCGGTGACGGCAACACCATCCGCGAATTCTGCACCTTTAACGTGGGCACGGCGCAGGATGTCGGCGTGACGCGCGTAGGCAACCACAACTGGATCATGGCCTATGTGCATCTGGCGCACGACTGCCAGGTCGGCAACCACACCATTTTCGCCAACAACGCGCAACTTGCCGGGCATGTGCGGGTGGACGATTACGCCATCCTCGGCGGGTTCACCGGGGTGCACCAGTTCTGCCAGATCGGTGCGCACGTAATGACCGGCGTGGGTACTGTGATATTGCAGGATATACCGCCTTACGTCACCGCTTCCGGCAATCCCGCCGCACCCCATGGCACCAATTCGGAAGGCCTGAAGCGGCGCGGTTTTTCAAGCGGCGCCGTGATGGCAATCAAGCGCGCCTACAAGACCCTGTACAAATCCGGGCTGACACTGGATGAAGCGAAAAATACCATTCTCGGACAGACGGCGGAGCATCCTGAACTCAATGTGCTGGCGGATTTTCTGAATCGCTCGCAACGCGGCATCATCCGCTAATCCAGCTCATGTCACAATCCATCAAAACCATCGCCATGGTGGCGGGCGAAGCATCGGGCGATCTGCTCGGCAGCCACCTGATGGAAGCGCTCAAGCAGGACATACCCGGCATACGTTTTATCGGCATCGGCGGGCCGAAGATGCAGGCGGCGGGCATGGAAGTCCTGTTCCCGATGGAGAAGCTCGCAGTGCGCGGCTATGTCGAAGTGCTGCGCCATTACTTCGAGATTCTCGGCATCCGCCGCAAGCTGCGCGCGCAGTTTATCTCCAATCCGCCGGACTTATTCATCGGCGTGGACGCGCCGGATTTCAACCTCGATCTGGAACTGGCGCTCAAGCAGCGCGGCGTGCCCATCGTACATTACGTCAGCCCGTCCATCTGGGCGTGGCGCGGCGGGCGCATCCACAAGATCAAGCGTGCCGTGTCGCATATGCTCGCGCTGTTTCCGTTTGAGGCGCCGCTGTATGAAAAGGCCGGGGTACCGGTAACCTACGTCGGCCATCCGCTGGCCGACA
>JAGWMH010000072.1 GCA_028871775.1 Betaproteobacteria bacterium | reverse complement strand
CTACCAATTCCGCCATCCCGGCTTGTGACGCGGCGGATTATCCATGAAACGACCCGCTCCATCAAGCTACAATGCGGCCTTTTGACGCATACCGGCTGCATTAAGACCATGCGCACCGATGAATTTGATTTCGCCCTTCCCGGGCACCTGATTGCACAGCACCCGCCCGAGCGGCGCGGCGCCAGCCGCCTGCTGCACGTAAGCGGAGCTGAATGGAAAGACTGCTTGTTCGCCGATCTGCCAGCCTTGGTGCGGGAGCATGACGTGCTGGTATTCAACGACACCCGCGTGTTGAAGGCGCGCCTGTCCGGGGTTAAAACCACAGGCGGCAAGGTTGAGGTATTGATCGAGCGGCTGCTCGACGAACACCATGTATTGGCGCAGATCCGCGCCAGTCATGCTCTGCAGCCGGGTAGCCGATTGTTATTGGTGGATGGGCATCTGCCGGTTACCGTGCTGGGGCGCGAAGGGGAGTTTTATCGCCTGCGCTTCGACAGCAAGGAAGTAGGGTTGGCAGGGATGGGCGGTTTTTCGCCCAACTCGCAAAATGTGTCTGCTCTGCTGGAACGATACGGCCAGTTGCCGCTGCCGCCCTATATTGCCCATGCTGCCGGTGCCGAGGATGAAGAGCGCTACCAGACGGTGTTTGCGCGCCAGCCGGGCGCGGTGGCCGCACCCACGGCGGGGCTGCATTTCGACGATGCCATGCTCGCTGCCTTGAAGGCCCGGGGAGCGCAGATTGCCTATGTGACGCTGCATGTCGGCGCGGGCACCTTCCAGCCGGTGCGTGCGGCAAACATTCATGAGCATGTGATGCACAGCGAACGCTATACCATTCCGCAGGCCACGGTGGAAGCCATACGCCGGGCGCGGGCGCAGGGCGGGCGCGTTATCGCCGTGGGCACCACCAGCCTGCGCGCGCTGGAAAGCGCATCTGCTCACGGTGAGTTGCAAGCCGGCGAAGGCGAAACCAGTATCTTCATCACGCCGGGCTATCGCTTCAGGGTGGTGGACGTGCTGCTCACCAATTTCCACCTGCCCAAGTCCACCTTGCTGATGCTGGTGTGCGCTTTCGGTGGGATGCATGAAATGCTGGCTGCTTACCGCCATGCGGTGGAACAGGAGTATCGTTTCTTTAGTTATGGCGATGCGATGCTGATCGAAAGAAAACCATGAAATTTACTTTGCATAAAACTGATGGCCTCGTCCGTCGCGGCACCCTGCAACTTGCCCACGGCACCGTCGAAACCCCGGCCTTCATGCCGGTCGGCACCTATGGCACAGTCAAGGCGATGTCGCCGGTGGAACTGAGGGAGATCGGCGCGCAGATCGTGCTGGGCAATACCTTTCATCTGTGGCTGCGCCCCGGTCTGGAGGTCATCGAGGCACATGGCGGCTTGCATCGCTTCATGGGCTGGGACGGGCCGATCCTGACCGATTCGGGCGGGTTTCAGGTGTTCAGCCTTGGAGCGCTGCGCAAGATCAGCGAGGAGGGGGTGAAGTTCCAGTCGCCGGTGAATGGCGACAAGTGTTTCCTGTCGCCGGAAGAATCCATGCGCATTCAGCGCGTACTGAATTCCGATATCGTGATGATCTTCGATGAGTGTACGCCGTATCCGACGGATGAGAAGACGGCGGGGGAATCCATGCGTTTGTCGCTGCGCTGGGCGGAACGCAGCAGGCATGCGCACGAGGGCAATGCCAATGCGCTGTTTGGCATTGTGCAGGGCGGCATGCACGAACACCTGCGTGACGAGTCGTTGCGCGAATTGGAGCGTATCGGCTTTGACGGCTATGCCATCGGCGGGCTGTCGGTGGGGGAACCCAAGGAAGACATGTTGCGCATACTCCGGCACATTGCGCCGCAACTGCCTGCCGGCAAGCCGCGCTATTTGATGGGAGTCGGCACGCCGGAGGACATTGTGGATGCGGTCTTGCAGGGCATAGACATGTTCGACTGCGTGATGCCGACGCGCAATGCGCGCAATGGCATGCTGTTTACCCGCCACGGCGACATCAAGATCAAGAATGCGCAATACCGGCTGGACTTGCGCCCGCTGGATGGGCAGTGCGCCTGCTACACCTGCCGCAACTTCACTCGCGCTTACCTGCATCACCTGCACCGTATCGGCGAAATACTCGGTGCGCGCCTGAATACCATCCACAACCTGCATTACTATCAGGAGTTGATGGGTGAAATCCGCACTGCCATTGCGGCGGGCCGGTTTGGCGCTTTTGCTGCGGGCTTCAGGCAGGCGCGGACCGGTTTGTGCTAGAATTCGCCGCTTCGATTTTTAACCCCCTCAAATTTTAACCGGGAGATGCGTGTCATGTTTATAAGTAATGCTTACGCGCAAGCCGCTGCGCCTGCATCCGGCGTCGGCATCATGGATTTTTTGCCGTTGATCGGACTGGTTGCGGTGTTTTACTTTCTGGTGCTGCGCCCGCAGCAGGTACGAGCCAAGGAACAGAAGGTCATGCTCGATGCACTGCAAAAAGGCGACGAGGTGGTGGCACTCGGTGGTGCGCTGGGGCGCGTCGCCAAGGTGGGTGAAAGCTACATCAGCGTGGAAATCGCTGATGGCATAGTCATCAGTGTCCAGAAAAGCGCAATCCAGACCGTGCTGCCCAAGGGAACCATCAAGTCGATTTAAGGGATTTAAGGTACTGCAATGAACCAATACCCGTTGTGGAAATATCTGCTGATTCTTGTTGCGCTCATCCTGGGGCTGATCTATACCCTGCCTAATTTCTACGGGGAGTCTCCCGCTGTGCAGGTGCAGCCGTTGCGCGCCACCCTCAAGGCCGATAGCGCCCTGATGGGGCGGGTGGAAGCCGCGCTGAAGGCGGCCAACCTCAATCCAGAGACGGTTGCGCTGGATACCACCAGTGTCAAGGCGCGTTTCAACGACACCGACAGCCAGATCAAGGCCAAGGATATCCTGCAAACGCAATTGGGCGAGGATTACGTGGTGGCGCTGAACCTGTTGTCGCGCTCGCCGCAGTGGCTGGCCGGCATCAATGCGCTGCCCATGTATCTCGGGCTGGATCTGCGCGGCGGCGTGCATTTTCTGTTGCAGGTAGACATGAAGGCCGCGCTGGACAAGGCGATGGAATCCGCTTCCGGTGACATCCGCAGCACGCTGCGTGAGCAGAATATCGCCTACGGCGGGGTGAGCCGCGACGGCAGGCTGGTGGCGGTCAAGTTCCGCGACGCGGAAGCGCGCGGCAAGGGGGAAGCCGAACTCAAGCAGCGCTTCGGCGGTTTGGCCTTTAACGACAGGGATGAAGGCAGCGAATATCTGCTGCTCGCCACACTCAAGCCAACGGAAGAAAAACGCATTCAGGACTCCGCCGTGCAGCAGAACCTGGTTACGCTGCGCAATCGGGTCAACGAACTGGGCGTAGCCGAGCCGGTGATACAGCAGCAGGGGATCGATCGCATCGTGGTGCAGCTGCCCGGTGTGCAGGACACGGCGCGCGCGAAAGACATTCTGGGCCGCACCGCGACCCTGGAAGTGCGCCTGGTGGATGAGGAACACCGCTTTGTCGAGGGCTCTGCCGCGCCGTTCGGCACCGAGATGTTCAGAGAAAAGGACGGCACCCCGCTGCTGGTGAAAAAGAGCGTGTTGCTCACCGGCGAACGCATCAACGATGCACAGCCCGGTTTCGACAGCCGCAACAACGAGCCTGCCGTGCATATCAACCTGGATGGCATGGGCGCACGCAAATTCAAGGAAGCGACGCGCGAAAATGTCGGCAAGCGCATGGCGATCATCCTGTTCGAAAAGGGCAAGGGCGAGATCGTTACGGCTCCGGTGATCCGCGAAGAAATCGGCGGCGGGCGCGTGCAGATCAGCGGGAGAATGAGCACCTCGGAAGCGCAGAACACCGCTTTGCTGTTGCGCGCAGGTGCATTGGCGGCCCCGATGGAAATTGTCGAAGAGCGCACCGTCGGCCCCAGTCTCGGGGTGGACAACATCACGCGCGGTTTCCATTCCACCCAGATCGGTTTTGTCGCCATCGCGATTTTCATGATCGCCTATTACCTGATATTCGGCATATTTTCCATGCTGGCGCTGGGAGCCAATCTGCTGTTTCTGGTGGCGCTGCTGTCGATGCTGCAGGCCACGCTGACGCTGCAGGGCATGGCGGGCATCGCGCTGACGCTGGGCATGGCGATTGACTCCAACGTGCTGATCAACGAGCGCATCCGCGATGAGCTGCGCTCCGGGAATACGCCGCAGGCTTCCATACACGCGGGCTATGAACATGCATTCGGCACCATACTCGATTCCAACATCACCACCCTGATCGCGGGCATCGCGCTGTTCATGTTCGGTTCCGGCCCGGTGCGCGGCTTCGCCGTGGTGCTGTGCCTGGGCATATTGACCTCGATGTTTAGCGCGGTGCTGGTATCGCGCGCGATGGTCAACCTGATTTACGGGCGCAAGCCAAGGCTGTCCAAAGTGGCAATCGGTTGAAGCCCTCTCCCTAGCCCTCTCCCGCCAGCGGGAGAGGGGACGATAGCTCTTTCTTCCCAAGGGGAGAGAGTTGGAGAGAGGGGGAATATTAAGAAAGAAACGACATGGAATTCTTCAGGATCAAACACGACGTCCCGTTCATGAGTTATGGGCGGCTTACCACCAGTATTTCGCTGGTGACATTCATACTCGCAGTGTTTTTTCTTGCCACGCGCGGACTGAATTTCGGCGTGGATTTTACCGGCGGCACGGTGATGGAAATACACTATGCCCAACCCGCCGATCTGGACAAGGTGCGCAGCCAGCTTGGCGGCATCGGGCTGCATGATGCGCTGGTGCAGAATTTCGGTTCCAGTAAGGATGTGCTGATTCAGGTGCCGCTCAAGCAGATTACTTCGGGCGCAAAACTGAGCGAGCAGGTGTTCGGCACGCTGCACCAGCAGGATGCAAGCGTGGAAATGCGCCGCGTTGAATTCGTCGGCCCGCAGGTAGGCAAGGAACTGGTGGAGAACGGCACGCTCGCGCTGCTGCTGGTTTCGCTCGGCATCGTCTGCTACCTGTGGCTGCGCTTCGAGTGGAAATTCGGCCTGGCCGCGATCATCGCCAACCTGCATGACGTGGTCATCATCCTCGGCTTCTTCGCCTTCTTCCAGTGGGAATTCTCGCTTTCCGTTCTGGCGGCGTTGCTCGCGGTGCTGGGCTATTCGGTGAACGAATCGGTGGTGGTGTTTGACCGGATACGCGAAAACTTCCGCAAGATGCGCAAGTCCGAAGTGCATGAAATCATCGACAACGCGATCACCCGCACCATGTCACGCACCATCATCACCCATGCCTGCACCCAGATGATGGTGACCGCAATGCTGTTCCTCGGCGGCGAGACGCTGCACTATTTCGCGCTGGCACTGACCATCGGCATCCTGTTCAGCATCTACTCCTCGGTGCTGGTGGCCAGCCCGATTCTGCTGTGGCTGGGCGTGTCGCGCGAGGATTTCCTCAAGCCGGAGAAGACCGAAGCGGAAGAAGCCCTTCCATAATCCTTCGCTGTAGAACTGGAATAACGCATTGGATTTACTCGCCTCTTTCCTTGACATCGTCCTGCATCTGGACGCGCACCTGCTGGCGCTCACCCAGCAATACGGCGTGTGGGTGTACGCCATCCTGTTCCTGATCATCTATTGCGAAACCGGATTGGTGGTCACGCCCTTCCTGCCCGGTGATTCACTGCTGTTCGTTGCGGGTGCACTGTGCGGCATGGGCTCGCTGCAACTCGGCCTGCTCGTGCCGCTGCTGATAGTGGCGGCATTCGGCGGTGACAACACCAACTACTGGGTTGGCCGGCTGGTCGGGCTGCGGCTGCTGCGTCGCACCAACGGCCTTATCAAGCGCGAGCACATCGACAAGACCCATGCTTTCTACGAAAAACACGGCGGCAAGACCATCCTGTTCGCACGCTTCCTGCCCATCATCCGCACCTTTGCGCCGTTTGTGGCGGGCATCGGTTTGATGCGCTACCGCCTGTTCGTGCTGTTCAGCGCGCTGGGCAGCATCGTGTGGATTACGTCTTTTACTGTGGGCGGTTATTTTTTCGGCAACATCCCGGTGATCAAGAACAATCTTACCTTGATGGTCATCGGCATCATTTTCATTTCCCTCCTGCCCGCGGTGCGGGAATTCATTCGCCATCACCGGCAAGTGCGTTAGCCGGGTATTGAACACCCCCGCAGCATCCTGTTAAATCCGCCTGCATTTTTTAATCTGGCATACGCTGTGCAGAGCAACATCAGACGGGAATATTCATGATTCCCTTCAGCCTGTCCTTGTTCCAGTGGGCGATGGCCCAGATCAGCACCGATTCAGGGGCATGGCCGAGCAATTCCGCAGGCAGCTCCTGGCGCAGAAAGGCGAGTGCACGCAGCAACGTTGCAACCGGGCTATGTGTGCCCACCGGCGCGGCAAGCGTTTGTTTGCCGAGCTTTTCGCCCTGTGCGTTCACCGCGATGGGTAGATGGGTGTAGGCCGGGGTGGCAAACCCCAGCAGCCGTTGCAGATAGATCTGGCGCGCAGTGGAAGTGAGCAGGTCAGCGCCGCGCACCACGTGCGTGATGCCCTGCGCGGCATCGTCCACCACCACCGCAAGCTGGTAGGCGAACAGCCCGTCGGCACGTTTCACCACGAAATCACCGATCTCGCTTTCCAGATGCTGGGTGATGCGACCCTGCAACGCATCGTCGAATGAAATAGCTTGATCGTCCGCGCGCACTCGCCACGCCCGCCCTTCGCGTCCGGCCGGGACACCCTTGCGGCACGTGCCGGGATAGATTTGCCCGTCTATGCCGTGCAGCGCCGAGTCGGTGATTTCCTTGCGGCTGCACGCGCAGGGGTAGAGCAGGTTGTCTGTACGCAGTTGTTCGAAAGCAGCCTGGTAGGCGGTGGTGCGCCGGCTTTGGTAAATAACGGTTTCATCCCAGTGCAGGCCACAGGCTTCCAGCGTCCTGAGAATGTCGTCGGCAGCACCTTTGACGGTACGCGGGGTGTCGAGGTCTTCGATGCGCACCAGCCAGGTTCCGTTATGGTGTTTTGCATCGAGATAACTGCCGAGCGCCGCAACCAAGGAGCCGAAGTGCAGCGGGCCGGTGGGGCTCGGGGCGAAGCGCCCCCTATAATCAGAACGTTCCATTGCCTATTGATTCTGAAAAAATCAGTTAGCCACAGAGAACACAGAGATCACAGAGGAGAAACGAACGGTTGAGAGCAGAGATTGATTCACCATTTGGGTGAGCTGGAGGAATGTGTAAAGCCGCCGATTTCTCTGTGTGCTCTGTGATCTCTGTGGCTTGAATTACGGTTTTTAGGTTGATGCTAGATGAGTTGAGTTGCTGTCATTTTTCTCTCATCATATTCCCAGAACTCAACACCGCTTGGAATTAAATGCCTGTGTGTATCCAGGTAGTATGAGGCTAGGCTTTTTCCTTGATCGTTACAGTGATGCAAAACGAACATGATCTTCCTGTAATTGCGAGGCGCTGCATGAAAGTAATACATGGCCTCATTCCAGACGGTCATCTTTGCGCTGGGGACATTGTTGCCTGTAGTCCAGCGATGAGATTTGCACTCAACGAGAATCTTCTTCTCATCGCAACCAAGGTCGAAAGCGTGAAGTTTTTTCTCGTTGCCTTCGATGCCGACCTCAACTTTGTGATTTAACTTGAGTTGAATACCCTGCGTTGCGAAAAAAGATTGGGCGCGAAGTTCGAATTCGCGCCCAACCTGAGCGTTTGATTCCGCGCCTATGCGCTGAAAGGATTTTCCCATTCAGAAGCAGAAGCTATGCAGGAACCGCCTCTTCCGCAAACTCCAGCCCTACCTTGCCGTCCTTCACGTCGACCGTGACCTTGCCGCCATGCGCCAGACGGCCGAACAGCAGTTCATCGGCGAGAGCAGAGCGGATGGTGTCCTGGATCAGTCGCGCCATCGGGCGGGCGCCCATCAGCGGGTCGAAGCCTTGTTCGGCAAGGTAATCCTTGAGCGCATCGGTGAAGACGGTTTCCACCTTCTTTTCGTGCAGTTGCTCCTCAAGCTGCATCAGGAATTTGTCCACCA
>JAGWMH010000071.1 GCA_028871775.1 Betaproteobacteria bacterium | reverse complement strand
GTCCAATCTTTACGCGAAATTCCATCGGTCACCGTTTGCATGTTTTTGCCGAGTTCTTTCATGACGTTCCGCAACTCAAGCGGCTCTGTTGCTTGTGCGCTAGTCGTTGCAAAGAGTAGGCTGGCAATGGCAGCGGTCAATGCGAGATGCTTTCTCATTGTGTTTTCTTCTTAAGCTGAGTTAATAATTAAGCTGCGCTATTACGTTTCTTGATGCCATGCAGATAAATCGGGAAAGTTTTCCTGGCCTCATCCAGCAGCAGGCGTTTTCCGCCAAAAATTGAAACTTGCATGAAAAGCCCCTGAACCATGCCGATGTAGAGCACAGCGGCATTCTTGCTATCGAGGTCGCGCGCTGCCAAAGACTGCTCTTTTGCCGCTTCGAGCAGGCCCGCAACCCTGCCCTCGTAACCCGAGATAATTTCCTGAAGCAGGTTGCGAAGTTTGCTGTTCTTCTTGTGCAGCATCTCTGAAAACAGCAAGCGTGGAATCGAGGGGTGTTTGCTGATGAAAGTGATGTGCGCGAAGAACATGCGTTCAATCGCATTGATTGGGTCTGTAGCCTCTGACGCAGCCTTTTCCAATACCTTCATAAGTTGCTCGCGAATCCAATGTATGACAGCAAGCCAGATATCATCCTTGGTCGTGAAATGCTTGAAAATAGCTCCCTGAGTGACATTCATGGCATCAGCCATATCCTGTGTCGTGACGCTGTCTATGCCTTTTTCTGCGGCCAGGTGCACAGCGACACGGATGATTTCGCTTTGCCTCTCTTCCGTAGACAAGCGGCGTCTGGTTATTTCTTGATTCATAGCGCTACCTCCAGAAATTTTTCCTCAGGCATATAAAACATTTAAAAAACCCTGATGTTTAATCAGGGGTTCCTTAAGGCTTAACTCAACACATAAGTAAGTATTCAATTACTATCCTATAGAAATATTGCCAGGCTTTCAAGTTCTTTTTTCATGAGTCCGGCGGTGCGGGATAACGGGCGCCTGTATTGGGCGGCGAGCTGCCTGCGGGCTTGCGCGTTGGATACCTCGAAGCGGGTTTGTGCCACACGCCATACCAAGTCCTGCTCTGCAACTTTAGTCTTGGCTCTGGTTTGTACGACCAGTAATACAGGTTCGGTGTAAGCCAACCGGTTTGCTGACGGAGCCGCGGTTGCGCCAGATTCACTCCATAGCTATGGCTGTAATATTTTACGGGCAACGCGTTGCGTGCCACGCGAGGAACCCAGGATGGGGTGCGTGCATTCCGATGGCTGGACTTACTGACGAAAAGTTGCGTGACACTCCACGCAACACTGCAGCGTCTTGTTAAAGGCGTGCAATGATGCATTAATGTTTTTACTTTGCAATGCGTCGCCGAGGTCGTTGCCGTTTTATGGAAAGCAAGACCAAGCTTTGTTAACGGCCTTCGCCATTGGGCGAGGGTCGTTAACTCATACAGATTCAATCAGGAGTTTCTGAGGTGTTTATCGTCTTTGCCATAGCGCCGGACTGCTGCCAATACCGCGCATGGGTCTTGCGATAACGCTCAATGACAAAACTTTGCGCATCCATTTTTACCAGGATCGCGCCGTCCTCATCCGAGCGCAGCAGTTCGCTGCCTGCTGCGCGATAACGTTCGGCCACTTCTTCCTTGGGGTGGCCGAAGCGGTTGCGGTAGCCCACGGTGAACACTGCATAGCGCGGATGCACCGCTTGCACGAAGGCTTGCACGGATGAGGTCTTGCTGCCGTGGTGCGGCACCACCAGCAGCGTGGCGGGCAGCTTGTCGGCGTGTTCCCTGAGCAGCCGCTGTTCGGAATCTTTCTCGACGTCCGTAGCCAGCAAGATGTGTTGCTGGCCGATGCTGATGCGCAGCACGCAGCCGCGGTTGTTTTTGCTGATTTTTTCCTGTGCATGGCTTTCGCGCGGCGGGTGCAGCAGTTCGAAATGCACGCCATCCCAGTCCCAGTTCTGGCCATCGGCGCAATGCAGCGGGTTGTGTGCCTGCTGCAAAATGGGGCTTTGATCGGGCAATGAGGAAGACAGCCAATTGATCGGCATGGCCTGCATCACGGAAAGCGCGCCGCCGGTATGGTCGGTGTCGTCGTGCGTGAGTATCAGGCCGTCGAGTTGCCCGATGCCCATCGCGCGCAACGAGGGAATCAGGATGCGGTTGCCGCTGTCCGCCTCGCCGCTGAAATCGGGGCCGGTGTCGTAGAGCAGCGCGTGATGGTGTGTCTGCGCGGCGACTGCCAGGCCTTGTCCGACATCGAAGATGACAAGGCGCAGCACGCCATCCGCTGGCGCGCCAGGCAACACCAGAAACATAGGCAGCATCAGCAGCAAGCCCAGCCAGCGCGCCGGAAAGCCGCTCGGCAGCAGGCACCACAGCGCACCCGTCATGCCCAGTGCGATGCTCCAAGTGGGCGGCGCGTGTTGCACCCACACCGCGTCCGGCAGGCTGTTCAGCCACTCCAGTGCGATCATGCATAGCGACATGGACTGATGCGCGAGGTGCAAAATCCAGTGGAATGGCAGCAGCGCGCCGAGCAGGGTGAGCGGCACCACCACGAACTCCACCAGCGGTATGGCAAAGGCATTGGCTATGGGCGACACCAGCGACACCTGCTGGAACAGCGCCAGCAGCGGCGGGATCAATCCGATCATCATGGCCCACTGCACGCGGCCATATTCCACCAGCCAGTAAGGTCGGCTCAGGCGGTGCGCAGTCACATAAAAGATCAGTGCCACTGCGCCGAACGACAGCCAGAAACCCGGTGCCAGCACCGCCCATGGATCGAGCAGCAGCACTGCCAGCAGGGCGGCGGCGAGGATTTGAGATGCAGCGACAGTGCGCGATGACCACAGCGCGGCGGCAATCACCGTCAGCATGTACACCGTGCGCTGCGCCGGCACGGAATAGCCGGACAGCAGCGTGTAAGCCAGCGCCACCAGCAGCCCCGCCACGGCTGCAGCCTTGCGTGCGGGCAGCCGCAGAGTGAGCCGCACACTGCGCCGCCACAGCGCGTAAGTGAGGGCAAAAGCCAGCCCGGAAAGCATGGTGATGTGCAGGCCGGAAATGCTCATCAGATGGTTGACCCCGGTGCGGGTGAATACCCGCCACTGCGCGTCCGGGATGCTGCTCTGATCGCCGACGGCGAGGGCGGTCAGCACCCCGGTATAAGGCGCATCACCCAGCGTCTTCTGGAAAGATTCGCGCACGGCTTCGCGCAAATGTTCGATCAGGTAACCCGGCTTTTTCACCAGCACATCCAGCCGCATATTTTTTCCCTTGGGGTGCACATAACCATTGGCGCGCAGATTCTGCTCCAGCATCCACGCCTCGAAATCGAAACCGTGCGGATTGCTGCTGCCATGCGGTTGCTTCAGGCGCACCGAGAGTTGCCAGCGTTCGCCTGCGCGCAGGATAAGCGGCTCGTCCTGCTCGCTATCGTAAGTGGCAAGCAGGATGTGTGGCGGAAGGGTGGCGTTAGGGGTGAGCACCCGCTCCACATCGAATGCAAAACGCAGCCCGCGCTCATGTTGTTTGGGCAGTTCCGCCACCACGCCAACCACCGCTATGCCTTCGCCTTGCCACTCCGCGGGCAGGGAGTGGGATAGCCGCTGCTGTGCAAAAAATGCGGCATAGAAAAAACCGGATGAACACGCGAAGGTTGCGAGCAGAGCGAGGCGTGCCAAGCGTTGCCGCCATGTATGGTGTGGCAACAGCAGGACAGGGATGAGCATGACAAGCAGCCATGCCCAGCGCAAATCGGGAAGAACCGCCTGCTGTTGCAGCAGCCATACCCCAAACGCAAAAGCCAGGATACCGCTGCGCATGGCTTGCTCAGTGCCGCCGGAAGAGCTTGTACAACTCGAACCAGAGCACGCTGCACAGCCCGGCAGCGAGACACAGCACGAATTGATAAGGCGTGATCTTGGCGAAGTGGAACACCTCGCGCAGGAAGGGGAGGGTCAGCGTCAGCAGAAGGAAGCCGAATGCACCCCCTGTCACCCACCATAGCGCAGGGTTGCGGCTGTTGAACGTATGCAGGACGGTGTGCTGCCAGGAACGGTTGACCAGGATCAGCCCGAGGTTGCCGACGACCAGCGTGGAAAATGTCAGCGCGCGCGCTTGCGGTTCCGGTGTCCCATGGCTCAGCACGTAGCCCAGCACAGTAAGCGTGGCCAGCAGCACCAGTATTCCCTGTAGCAGGCTGAGCAGGAGGATGTGTTTTCCGAACAGCGGTTCCTGCGGGTCGCGCGGCGGACGATGCATCACACCGCGTTCCGCCGGTTCAGCCTCGAAGGCGATGGAGCAGGCCGGGTTGATAATCATTTCCAGAAACACGATGTGCACCGGTGCGAATACCGGCGGCCAGCCCAGCAGCAGGGGAATCAGCGACAAGCCGATGATGGGGATGTGCACGGCGAAGATGTAGGCCATCGCCTTGCGCAGGTTGTCGTAGATGCTGCGTCCCAGGCGCACGGCGCGCACAATGGTGGCGAAGTCGTCGTCGAGCAGCACCAGCGCTGCCGCCTCGCGCGCCACATCGGTGCCGTGCGCTCCCATGGCGATGCCGATGTGCGCGGCTTTCAGCGCGGGAGCGTCGTTCACGCCGTCGCCGGTCATCGCCACGATTTCGCCGCTCGCCCGGAGTGCGTTGACCAGGCGCAATTTCTGCTCCGGCACCATGCGCGCGAAGATGTTGCTGTGGCTGATGCGCTCGCGCAGTGCATCGTCGTCCATCTGGCTGAATTCAGGCCCAGTGATGATGCCGCCGCTGCCCGGGGCCAAGCCGATCTGTTGTGCAATCGCCGCCGCCGTGGCGGGGTAATCGCCGGTGATCATCACCACGCGGATGCCCGCTGTGGCGCATTCCCCGAGCGCTGCAGCGACGGTAGGGCGCACCGGGTCGGCCAGCCCGATCAGGCCGAGGAATTCGAAATCGAAATCATGCTGGATGTCCGGCCATACACTGCCGCGGTAGCTGGCCTTGGCCACGCCCAGCACGCGCATGCCTTGTGCGGCGAGGGTATTCACCTGTTCGGACAGTTTTTCCAGTTGTTGTTCATCCAGGTGGCACAGGTCGGCTACGGCCTCCGGCGCGCCTTTAGCCGCCACCACGTATTCATCGCGCTCGCGCGCTTTCCACACATGCGACAGCGCGAGCAACTCCGGCGACAACGAATATTCATGCGCCAGCACCCAATCGCAATGCAGATGTTCGGTGTCGGCCAGATACTGTGCGCCGAGTTTGTGGATGGCTTTTTCCATCGGGTCGAACGGCTCGGTCTCGCTGGACAGGATGCCGAACTCGACCAGTTCGTGAAATGCCTCGGGCAAAGGAGTGGCAGAAGTATCTGCTACAAACGAGACATCACCCGCGATCATCTGCTGTACTGCCATACGGTTCAGGGTAAGGGTGCCGGTCTTGTCCACGCACAGCACCGTGGTCGAGCCCAGCGCTTCCACCGTGGGCACCCGGCGTGTCAGCACCCGATGTTTGGAAATGCGCCATGCCCCCATCGCCATGAACACCGTCAGCACCACCGGATATTCCTCCGGCAGGATGGACATCGCCAGCGTGATGCCGGACAGCAGACCGTGCAGCCAATCGCCACGGGTGAAGCCGTAAATCACCAGCAGCAGCAGGCTCAACAGCACGCCGAGGATGGCGAGCTTGCGCACCAGCCTGCCGATTTCTTGCTGCAACGGCGTGGTCCCGCTATCCAGTTCCTGCAATGCCTTGCCGATCTTGCCGATTTCGGTGTGCGCCCCGGTCGCCAGCACGCGCGCCATACCGCGCCCAGCTACCACCAGCGTGCCGGAATAGACAAAGGGGAGGTCGTCACCGCCAGGTGGTTGCAATTCGTGGGTACCCGGTTGACCAACCTTGCGCACCGCCACCGATTCGCCGGTGAGCAGCGATTCGTCCGCCGCAAAGTCGTTGCAGGAAATCAACACGGCATCCGCCGGGACGCGGTCGCCTTCGGCCAGGATCAGGATGTCGCCGCGCACCACCTCACGCCCGGCAATGCGCTGCTCGATGCCGTCGCGCAGCACCAGCGCGCGCGGGCTGGTCAGGTCGCGCAACGCTTCCAGCACCCGCTCCGTCTTGTGCTCCTGATAGATGGTGATGCCCATCACCACAAACACAAAGCCCAGCAGCATCAGCGCATCGCTGACGTCACCCAGCAACAGGTAGATTGCGCCGGCGCTGACCAGCAGCAGGAACATCGGCTCGCGCAGCACTTCCAGCGCAATCGCCAGCATGTTGCGCTGCCCGGCTGCGGGCAGTTCGTTCGGCCCTTCCGTCCGCAGCCGGGCCTGCGCCTCGGCTTGCGGCAGGCCGTGCAAATCAGCTGGATCGGGTATGGCCAGGTTCATATATGTGACTTTCCCCTAGGCGATGCTGGCATATTCAACGCAATCAGGTAATCTATCCACTCTGATTTTGCCGGAAAGCAGCGCTCTGTGCCGAAAAAATATTTCAGGAAGTTTCTGCCTGACCACGCAACCATCAGACAAAGCCGCTGGATACGCCCCTTCGGCACCTGGTTGCACCATCCCAACCTGTGGCATCTGCATCGCCGCTCGGTGGCGGGCGGTGTCGCCATCGGCATGTTCTGCGGCCTGATTCCCGGGCCGTTCCAGATGATAGGCGCTGCATTGCTGGCGGTGCTGTTCCGCGTCAACCTGCCGGTGGCGGTGTTCACCACTCTCTACACCAACCCGTTTACCATCGTTCCATTGTATGTGCTGGCTTATGAACTCGGCGCGTTCGTCACCGGCCAGCAGGATGGCTTGTCGTCTGCGTATTTTGCGCTGCCGGAAATGAGCTGGAGCAACTGGCATACCGTTTTGCTGGATTGGGTCATGTCATTGGGCAAGCCATTTGCGGTCGGCCTGCCGCTGCTGGCGCTCAGTCTCGCCATCGCCGGTTATTTTGTCGTGCGCGCGCTGTGGTATGCAGTGGTGGTGTGGGAATGGCGCAGGCGGGCAGCGCGGCGCGGGAAAGGCCGGTAGGCCTTGCATGCAAGCCGGTGTGGCGGGCGGCGCTCGCTACACTTGCACTGTCTGCAACACTCCATCTTCCAGCCTTAGCTGGCGCTGCATCTTGCTGGCCAGTTCGAGGTCGTGGGTGACCACGATCAGGCTGGTGTTGAGGCGCGTGTTGAGCTCCTGCATCAACTCGAACAGCGCATGGGCGCTGACGCGGTCGAGATTCCCCGTGGGCTCGTCGGCCAGTACACAGGCCGGTTCGGTGACCAGCGCGCGCGCCATGGCGACACGCTGGCGTTCGCCGCCGGAGAGCTCGGCGGGCAGGTGGGGAGTGCGCTGCGCCAGTCCGACCTGTTCCAGTATCGCCGCTGCAACCGGTTCGGCTTCCGCGCGTTTCATGCCGCGGATCAACAACGGCATGGCGACATTTTCCAGCGCGGTGAATTCGGGCAGCAGGTGATGGAACTGGTACACGAAGCCGAGCGAGCGGTTGCGCACGTCGCCGCGCTGCGTTTCGTCCATCGCCTGCACATCCTGGCCGAGGATGGTCACGCTGCCGCCGGTCGCGTTGTCCAGCCCGCCGAGCAGGTGCAGCAGGGTGCTCTTGCCGGAACCGGAGGCGCCGACGATGGCAATGCGTTCGCCGCGCGCGACATCCAGATTGACGCCGTTCAGCACCGGCACGTTGAGCCTGCCCTGGGCAAAGGTTTTGCGCAGGTCGCGGCAGCTGATCACGGCTTCAGTCCTCAGTCCTGCGCCCTCAATCCTCTGGTTATTCATAGCGCAGCGCCTCCGCCGGCTGCGTCCTGGATGCGCGCCAGCTCGGATAAAGCGTGGCGAGCAGGCTGATGAGGAAGGAGAAGCTCGCCACGATGAGCACGTCGCCGCGATGCAGGTCGGATGGCAGTTCGCTGATGTAATACACATCCTTGGCGAGGAAATGCGTGCCGATCAGGCGCTCGATGAACGGCACCACGGTGTCGATGTTGAGCGCCAGCAATATGCCGCCGCCCACCCCGAGCAGCGAGCCGATGATGCCGATCAGCGCGCCCTGCACGATGAAGATTTTCATGATGCTGGAAGGCGAGGCGCCCAGCGTGCGCAGGATGGCGATGTCGGCCTGCTTGTCGGTGACCGCCATCACCAGCGTGGAGACGATGTTGAACGCGGCGACCGCGACGATGAGCGAGAGGATGATGAACATCATTTTCTTTTCGATCTGCACCGCGCGGAAATAGTTGGCGTGCTGGCG
>JAGWMH010000070.1 GCA_028871775.1 Betaproteobacteria bacterium | reverse complement strand
ATCTCTGTGTCCTCTGTGATCTCTGTGGCTTGAATTGCGGTTTTTTAGGTTGATAGAACAACCAGCCATTCTGCTAACCTGGCAATCAATGCCAGCCGGGCCGCTGGTTATGATCCGGCATCCAGTTCTTCAAATCCTCTGGGCGGAAAATTTTGCATGATGCCCCCACATCTTGTCAGGGCATTCTAACAATTTAATTAGAGGGCCTTGCCAACTTCACGGCAGCTTCAGTGTGTTCAAGCAGGACTGGCCAGAAATTCCGGGAACCAAAAAACAAAGCCGGCTGGCGCCGGCTTTGTGAAAATTGCTTCCGGCTTATTTTGCCAAGCCAGCGATGAATGCTGCCATCTCCTTGATTTCAGCGTCAGTCGCGCCCAAACCTTTTGGCGGCATGGTTCCAAGTTTCCAGCCAAACGAACCACCCTTGGTGGCGCTGGCAATTATTTTGTTGACTGCATCCTTGTCGCCCTTGTATTTCGCGGCAACATCGTTATATGCCGGGCCGACGACTTTTTTGTCGACAGCGTGGCATGCGCCACACTTGGCTTTGCCTACTGCCGGCATATCTACCGCCAGTGCGGAACCCGCAACCATCAGGCCTGCTGCTGCAACCATGCTTACGATAATAGATTTCATGTTCTCTCCGTTTAATAAAAGTTTGGGGTTTAATTACCCGCCGGGCATTCTAAACACTTCCGCCTAGTTTGCAAGTGCGCATTCCCGATGGTAAGTCAACAACGCTCACCTCATGTCAGGCGTTGACAAGTGACATAGTAACCACACCTCATATAGGGGATATGAAACGCTGCCGTTAGTTGCCCCCTTTATTGGTCGGGAAATACCAACGCATGACTGGTCAAAGCCAATAGATACACGGCTTCTGAAAAATCAAACGGGGATGATTGAAGACCAACGTTGATTGGTCGGGGTGAGAGGATTCGAACCTCCGACTCCTGCGTCCCGAACGCAGTACTCTACCAGGCTGAGCTACACCCCGAATGAAAAAACCCTGATTGAATCGTGGACATGCGAAACCCAGTCAGAGATTTTAGAATTGCCGCGTTGCGGCAAAGTCTGCCAATTGTAACAGGGATTGCTTGTAATTCGTATCCGGTAAACCAGCCAGCGCCGCGCATGCCGCATCCGACTCGCGCTGCGCCTGCTGCCGGGTGTATTCCAGTGCGCCTGTTTGCCTGACTACCTGCAGCACATCGGCAAAACACGCGGTGTCGCCCTGTTCTATAGCCTGGCGCACTATGGCTACCTGGCTTGCATCACCATGCTGCATGGCATGAATCAGCGGCAAGGTAGGCTTGCCCTCGGACAAATCATCGCCCAGATTCTTGCCGGTCACCTGCTCGTCACCGGAATAGTCCAGCACGTCATCCACCAATTGGAACGCGGTTCCCAGATGCATGCCGTATTTCGCCGCAGCCTGCTCACCGGCCTCGCCCATTCGCGCCAGAATTGCACCCAGGCGCATTGCCGCTTCAAACAACTTGGCCGTCTTGCAGTGGATTATATGCAAATAACTGGATGCATCCACATTCGCATCATGGCAGTTCAACAACTGGAGCACCTCGCCCTCGGCGATGGTATTGGTGGCATCCGCCAGAACTTGCATTACGCGCATATCGTTCACTTCCACCATCATCTGGAAAGCGCGCGAATACAAAAAATCTCCGACCAGCACACTGGCCGCATTGCCGAACAGGGTGCTGGCCGTGGCACGCCCGCGGCGCATCTCGGATTCATCCACCACGTCGTCATGCAACAGCGTGGCAGTGTGGATGAATTCGACCGCTGCGGCCAGGTTGTGGTGATCTGCCCCGGTGTAACCGAACGCCTTGGCTGACATCACCACCAGCGCCGGGCGCAGCCGTTTGCCGCCGCTGTTGATGATGTACTCGCTCACCTGGCTGACCAGCGCCACTTCGGAACGCAAACGGTCGCGGATAACCCTGTCCACTGCGGACATGTCCGGTGCAAGCAACTGCTTGATGGCTTCAAATGACACGGCGGTTCCTGAAAAAAAGCGGCGATGTTAGGGACTAGGTGGATACGGTGTCAAGCAAACAACAAACGAAATTTCGGGTAGCATTGTCGCACAAAAATTTCTCACTTATAGCTCTGGCCTATGAATAACAGAATCTTTTCCGCCTCCATCTGGGTTGCCGTCGCCCTGCTCGGCGCTGCCGCACTGGGCGGCATTGCCCTCAACCGCGGCGAACCCATCAATGCGCTGTGGTTCATCACCGCCGCGCTATGCGTGCATGCTGTCGCCTACCGCTTCTATGCTGCATGGATCGCGGCCAGGGTGCTGG
This sequence comes from Betaproteobacteria bacterium, assembly GCA_028871775.1. Lineage (GTDB taxonomy): Bacteria > Pseudomonadota > Gammaproteobacteria > Burkholderiales > Gallionellaceae > CAITJF01. Next base: position 5,982 of record JAGWMH010000070.1, on the reverse strand, counting down.
TCATCGACCCCACACGCGCCACGCCAGCAGAGCGCCTGGATAACGGGCGCGACTTTATCCCCACCAATCGCTGGATCGTGTTCGGCCATCACTTTGCCGCCATCGCCGGGCCCGGCCCCCTGGTTGGCCCGACGCTGGCCGCGCAGTTCGGTTACCTGCCCGGCACGCTGTGGATACTGATCGGCGCGGTGCTGGGTGGTTGCGTGCAGGACATGGTCACACTGTTCTTTTCCACGCGGCGCAACGGCAGGAGCCTGGGGCAAATGGCGCGCGACGAACTCGGCGCGATTGGTGGTATAGCAGCATTGGTCGCCACGCTGCTGATCATGATCATCCTGATCGCCGTGCTCGGGCTGGTGGTGGTGAACGCGATGAAAAACAGCCCGTGGGCCACTTCGACGGTCGCCGCCACCATTCCCATCGCCATGATCGTAGGATTGTACATGCGCAACATCCGCCCCGGCCGCGTGCTGGAAGGCTCGCTGCTCGGCGTCATCCTGTTGCTGCTGGCGGTGGCGGCTGGCGGCTGGCTGGATCATCAACCGGGCTTGCGCGAACTGTTCAATCACCCAGGCCTGACGCTGGCCTGGGCGGTGATCGCCTACGGTTTCGCCGCCGCCATCCTGCCGGTATGGCTGCTGCTGGCGCCGCGCGATTATCTTTCCACCTTCGTAAAACTCGGCACCGTGGTTCTGCTGGCGCTCGCCATCGTATGGCTGCAGCCCAGCGTGAAAATGCACGCACTCACCCAATTCGTGGACGGCACCGGCCCGATCTTCGGCGGGAAGCTATTCCCCTTCGTGTTTATCACCATCGCCTGCGGCGCGATTTCCGGCTTCCATGCGCTGATCGCTTCCGGCACCACACCCAAGCTGCTTTCCAATGAACGCGACATCCGCATGATCGGTTACGGCGGCATGGCGCTGGAATCCTTCGTGGCAATCATGGCGATGATCGCCGCCACCGTGCTCGACCCCGGCGTGTTCTTCGCCATCAACTCACCCGCCGGAGTGGTGGGCAAAGAGGCCGCAGCAGCCGTGGCCAAAATTTCCTCGTGGGGCTTCCCGGTAACCGTGGAGCAAATGTCGCTGCTGGCGCAGCAGATGGGCGAAGCCACGCTGTTTGCCCGCACCGGCGGCGCCCCCTCGCTGGCAGTGGGCATGGCCAGCATTTTCGGCAGCGCCTTCGGTCAGGGTATGCTCGCGCTGTGGTACCACTTCGCCATCATGTTCGAGGCGATTTTCATCCTCACCACGCTGGACGCCGGCACCCGCGTCGGGCGCTTCATGCTGCAGGACATGCTCGGCAACCTGTGGCCGAAGCTCGGCGAAACCTCGTGGTATCCCTCGGTGCTGCTCACCAGCGGTATGGTAGTCGCAGCCTGGGGCTACTTCCTGTACATCGGCGTGATTGATCCCAACGGCGGGGTCAATATCCTGTGGCCGCTGTTCGGCATCTCCAATCAAATTCTGGCCGCCATCGCACTGTGCGTCGCCACCGGCATCCTGGTCAAATCGGATAAATTGAAGCACGCCTGGATCACCGGCCTGCCGCTTGCCTGGCTGGTCACCATCACCAGCAGCGCGGCGTGGGAAAAAATCACCAGCCCCGATGTGCGCATCGGTTTCCTCGCCGCCGCCAACGACCTCGCCGGCAAACTCGCAAGCGGCGCCCTGCCGCCGGAGAAAGCCGCTTCCGCGCCTACGCTGATTTTCAACCAGCGCCTCGATGCGGCGCTGACCTTGTTTTTCGTCTGCCTGCTGTGGCTGATCGTGCTCGACATGCTGCGCATCTGCGCCCGCCACCTCAACGGCAAACCCGTCCCGCCGCTGTCCGAAGCGCCGCATCTCGTCACGCAACTGGAGGAAGCATGGCAACGCGACTGAAGACCTGGCTGCGCCGCTGCTGGCAGGCTGTCCGCCAGCTTTCCGGCGACGATGCCTACGAACGCTATCTGGCTCATTACACCGCCTGTCACGCCGATACCGCGCCGCTTTCGCGCAAGGAGTTTTTCCGGCACGAACAGCAACAGAAGTGGGGCGAAATCAGGCGCTGCTGCTGATGGTCATCCGCAAAAACCACAAAGTTGCGCAGGCCCGCTTTTTCATGGATAATCCGCGCCCTTAATCAGCGCGTACAACCGCCGCGCCCAACTTTAGCAAGGAACAGAAAATGAAAGCCGACATCCATCCGAAGTATGAAGAAGTTGCCGTGAACTGCAGCTGCGGCAACACGTTCAAAACCAAGTCCACACTGGGGAGACCGCTGCACGTGGAAGTCTGCTCGGAATGCCATCCGTTCTACACCGGCACGCAAAAGATCGTGGACACCGCCGGCCGCGTCGAGAAGTTCCGCCAGAAATACAACAGGCCCGGTGCAAAAGCTGCCGCGTAATGGGATTTGCAACAGGCAACAAACAAAGGCAGCGTGTGCTGCCTTTTTTGTTTCTGACTTAGAATGCAGTAATTGAAGGCCATGCCCGGTATTCCGGGTGCACGAGAATGACAGCAGTTGTTAACAGCGTCTGTTAAGGGAGCCTCTAAAAATTCAGAGTTCGCGCAAATGCAAGGCGCGAAAAAAATTTCGCCGCGCCGCATATAGGGAATATGTAAGCAAGAAATTTTTTACGCAACGCAGCAGTTGGGATGAAATCTGGATTTTTAGAAGCTCCCTTATTTCGTAAAGGTCGATACGCAACGTGAATAGCCCGATAAAAACCCTGCTTGCCTGCCTGGCCCTGCTGGCCCTTGCCGGTTGCGCGCAAAATCCGGTAAGCGGCCAGCAGGATTTCGTGATGATGTCAGAAGCGCAGGAAATCAGCTTTGGGCGCAATGCCGATGCGGAAGTGCGCAAGCAGTACGGGGTGTATAAATCCGCGGCGCTGCAGGAGTACGTCAACAGCGTGGGGCAGCAAATCGCGAAGAAGAGCCACCGCCCCAACCTGCAATACCACTTCACTGTGCTGGATACGCCGGAAGTCAATGCCTTCGCCCTGCCGGGCGGCTATGTCTACATCACGCGCGGCATTCTCGCCTACCTGAACTCCGAGGCCGAGCTGGCCGCCGTGCTTGGCCACGAAATCGGGCACGTGACGGCGCGCCACGGCGTGCGCCAGGCCAGCGCAGAGCTGGCCGCCAATATCGGCCTGTCCATCACCTCCATCCTCGTGCCGGAAATCAATAGCGCCGCCGGGCAAAACCTGAGCAACATCCTGGGCGGCGCGCTGTTCGCCGGCTATGGCCGCGACCACGAACTGGAGGCCGATCGCCTCGGTGCGGAATACCTGGCGCGCACCGGATATGACCCTCATGCGATGATTGAAGTGATAGATGTCCTGAAACACCAGGAATTGCTCGACGCCGAAATCGCCAGGCAGGAAGGGCGCGAACCGCGCCACTATCACGGCCTGTTTGCCACCCACCCGGATAATGACACGCGCCTGCAGCAGGCAGTGGGCGAATCCAGCCAGCTGGCCGTCGCCAATCCCACGGAGGGATACGCGCAATTTCTGCGGCAGATTGATGGCCTGACCTTCAACGAAAGCAGCGAGCAGGGCGTGGTGCGCAACAATAAATTCATGCATGTTGAACTGGGCATCGCGCTAAGTTTTCCGCAGGACTGGCGTGTGCAGAACCTGCCGGACAAGCTGCTCGCCGTCAGCCAGCAGGGCGACGCCGTAATCCAGTTAAAAATGGATAAACAATCATCCGGCACGCCTGCCGGCTATGCACGCCGCCTGGCCGGTTTCGGTTCCAATAGCCGGATCGAAACACTGGACATCAACGGGCTGCCCGCCGCCCTCGTCACGACGCCCGCGGCAATGGCCGGCGTGATCTATCTCAATCAAAGCGCTTATATCATCCAGTGCGGCGTCAAGTCGCGCGCAGCCTTCACCGCCCATCGCAACGACATGCTGGATACCATCCACAGCTTTCATGCCCTGAGCGAGACGGAACGCAGGCAGGCCAGACCGCTCGCCATCCGGCTCATCACCGCGCGTGCCGGCGACACCTACGCCAACCTGGCGCAGCATTCACCGCTCGGCAAGACGGCGGAAAATCAACTGCGTCTGATCAATGGCAACTATCCGCAGGGCGAGCCTGTACCGGGCCAGTACGTCAAAATCGTGGAATAAACTTCCCGCATGTTTGCCTACCCGTCCGCCACGCACGAGCATCCCATTACGCAAACCAAGGCGCTGTTTCTTGCGCTGCTGTGCGCGATATGGGTCGTCACCGGGCTGGTCGGGCATGACCCGTGGAAGCCGGAAGACGCGCACAGTTTCGGACTGGTCTATCACATCCTGCAAAGCGGCGACTGGCTGATCCCCACCCTCGCCGGTGAGCCTTCCATGGACAAGCCGCCGCTGTTCTATATCACTGCTGCGGCATTCGCCAAACTGTTCTCCCCTCTGCTTGCGCTGCATGACGGCGCGCGCCTGGCGAGCGGCTTCTACACCGCGCTCACGCTGCTGTTCACCGGGCTGGCCGGGCGCGAACTGTTCGGCAGCGGGCGCGGCTGGGCGGCGGTCATCATCCTGATCGGCTGTCTCGGCATGCTGGTGACCGCACACCAGCTTGTCACCGACCTCGCGCTGCTCACCGGCTGCGCCATGATGCAGTACGGCTACAGCCTGAGCCACCGCCGCCCCCAGCGCGCGGGCGTGTTGCTCGGCACCGGGCTGGGCATCGGCTTCATGGCCAAGGGTTTCATCGCGCCCATGCTGTTCCTGTTCATCAGCGCCGCGCTGCTGCTGTTCCGCAACTGGCGCACCCGCCCCGTCTTCACCAGCCTCGGCATCGCCGCAGTGTGCGCCCTGCCCTGGCTCGCTGTCTGGCCCGCCTTGCTGTACCTGCGCTCGCCGCAGCTGTTTGCGGAATGGGCATGGACGCTGAACATCGGGCACTGGTTCAGCTACGCACGCGGCGGCGATTACGACGAAGCGCTCTACTACGTGAAGATCCTGCCGTGGTTCGCCTGGCCTGCGTTGCCGCTGGCCGTGTGGGCGGTATGGCAGGCGCGCAGGAAGGTACTGCATCAATTCGAGTTCCAGCTGCCGCTGGTGAGCTTTGCGGTGATGCTGGTCACGCTGAGCCTGGTGCCCAACATCAAGGACATCTTCGCGCTGCCCATGCTGCTGCCGCTCACCCTGCTCGCCGCCGCCTCGCTCTCGACGCTGCGGCGCGGCGCGGCCAATGCGCTGGACTGGTTCGGCATCATGACCTTCGGCCTGCTCGCCATCCTGATGTGGTGGGGCTGGGCCGGGCTGCTGCTGGACAACCACGCCAAGATCACGCAATGGCTGAAGGAATACCAGCCCGGCTTCGAGCCGACGGTGCATACCCCGACGTTCTGGATCGCAGTGATCGCCACCGTGCTGTGGCTGGTGCTGGTGTGGCGAGTGGGCCGCTCCATGCGCCGTTCGGTGACCAACTGGGCGGCGGGTGTCACCCTGATCTGGGTGCTGGCGATGACCATCTGGCTGCCGTGGCTGGACAGCGGCAAGAGCTACCGCGGCATGATCGTTTCACTCAAACGCGCCCTGCCCGCGCAATATGACTGCATCGCCAGCCGGCATGTAGATGGCACGCAGCGCGCCCTGCTGCAATACTTCGGCAATATCACCACGCGCCGCCATGCGCAGGATGCTTGCGGCCTGCTGCTGGTGCAGGGGAACCGGATGACCAAACCTGTGGAAAGCGAAACAGAATGGAAGCAAATCTGGGAAGGCGGGCGCAGCAGCGACAAGAACGAGCGGTTCAGGTTGTATCAGAAGAGAGTTGATAGTCGTTAGACGTTAGTTGGTAGTTGTTGCAAAGCCAAAGCCGCCGGGGGTTGCCCGGCAGCAAGTTACCTTCGGTCAAACGGGAAGTCGTCCAGGTAGGGATGCAGGGCTGGGTGTAGTTACCGGCAGTCGAAAAAGAAGTTGCCCACGGCGCCTACTGCCGCCACCTGGTTGAGCCTAGCGGTTTTGCCGACTTT
>JAGWMH010000365.1 GCA_028871775.1 Betaproteobacteria bacterium | reverse complement strand
TGCCCGGCTTGAACGCCAGCCCCCACAAGGCGAAGTGCTTGCCCTTGAGGTCGTTGCCGAAGCGTGTGGTGATCTTTTGCAGCAGCACGTTCTTCTGCGCATGGTTCACTTCTTCCACCGCATGCAGGACTTTCAGCGGCAGGCCGTATTCCTCGCCGGTGCGTTGCAGGGCACGGATGTCCTTGGGAAAACACGAGCCGCCGTAGCCGCAGCCGGCGTACAGAAAGTGGAAGCCGATGCGCTGGTCGGAGCCGATGCCCTTGCGCACATGCTCGATGTCCGCACCGACCTTTTCCGCGAGATTGGCCAGTTCGTTCATGAACGAGATGCGCGTGGCGAGCATGGCGTTGGCGGCGTATTTGGTGAGTTCCGCCGACTTGATGTCCATCACCATCAGCCGGTCGTGGTTGCGCTGGAACGGGGCGTACATGTCGTGCATCACCTTGATGGCGCGCTCATCCTCCGCGCCGACCACGATGCGGTCCGGCCGGTTGAAGTCTTCGATGGCAGCACCCTCCTTGAGAAACTCGGGATTCGACACCACGCTGAAGCTGCCATCCCATTCTGCGCTCCCTCTCCCCAACCCTCCCCCAGCGGGGGAGGGAGCGACCGTATTTGATTTTCCGATACTGCGCTTGTCCAATTCTTCCTGCACCGCTTGTTTGACTTTATCAGCCGTGCCGACCGGCACGGTGGACTTGTCCACGATTACCTTGTATGCGGTCATGTGCTTGCCGATATTGCGCGCTGCGGCGATGACATACTGCAAATCCGCCGAACCGTCCTCGCCTGACGGAGTGCCGACCGCGATCATCTGCACCAGGCCGTGCGCCACGCTTTCCGCGATGTCAGTGGTGAAGCGCAGGCGGCCTGCCGCGACATTTTCCTTGATGACGGATTCCAGGCCCGGCTCGTAAATCGGCACGCCGCCGTTGTTGAGTATGTCTATCTTGCGCGGGTCGACATCCAGGCAGATGACATTGTTGCCCAGCTCGGCGAGGCATGCGCCGGAAACCAGGCCGACATAACCGGAACCTATTACGGTGATTTTCATTGCATCAGGCTTTCAAAAAATGAGGCACGCATTATACGTGCAACCATTGGGCGATGGCATTTCTGACTTGTTCATCCAGGTTGTTCACCAAACAGTCGATCTCGAGGTTGTCCGGCATGGAACGCAGCCAGGTGAGCTGCCGCTTGGCGAGCTGGCGGGTGGCTGCGATGCCTTTATCCAGCAGTTCCGCCTCGCTGATTTCATCCTCGAGATATTGCCACGCCTGGCGATAGCCAACGCAGCGCATCGAGGGTAAATCGGGATGCAGCTGGTAGCGTTGCCGCAAGCCGCGCAGTTCCCCGACCAGGCCTTGTTCGAGCATTTGCCTGAAACGCGTGGCGATGCGTTGGTGCAACACGCTGCGCTCGCCGGGAATCAGTGCGATGGGCAGGATGCGGTAAGGCAGTTCTCCCTCTCCCCAACCCATCTCCCGCTCGCGGGAGATGGGCTTTT
>JAGWMH010000364.1 GCA_028871775.1 Betaproteobacteria bacterium | reverse complement strand
CTGGCCATCGCCTTGCCCGCCGCGATGTCCGCGCTGATCCAGCCGGCCACCTGCTGCCAGCCTGCCGCCTGCCAGATTTCGAACGGGCCGCTGTCCCAGCCGAAGCCCCAGCGCACCGCGAAGTCGAGGTCGCGCGCGTTGTCGGCGATGCGCTCCAGTTGCAGCGCGCAATAATGAAACACATCGCGGAACGTCGCCCACAGGAACTGCGCCTGCGGATGTTGATTGCTGCGCAGCCCGGCGAGCTTCTTTGCCCAGTCGCGTTCGCGCAGGATGTCTTTCACACCGTCGTCGATCTTACTGTCGGAGAGGCGGTAAGCCTCGGTGTGCAGATCGAGCACATGGATTTCCTTGCCGATCTTCTGGTAGATGCCGCGTTTGGTCTTCTGCCCCAGCGCGCCCTGGTCAACCAGACGGTCGAGCCAACCGGGCAGCTCGAAATGCTTGTGCCACGGGTCGTCGGTCAGGTTTTCGCGCATGGTGTTGACCACATGCGCGAACACGTCGAGGCCGACCACGTCCAGCGTGCGGAAGGTGGCGCTCTTGGGGCGCCCGAGATAGCGCCCGGTCAGCGCATCCACGGTGTCGAAGCCGAGGTTGAACGCCTGCGCGTGGTGCCGCGTGGCGAGCATCGAGAACACGCCGATGCGGTTGGCGATGAAGTTGGGCGTGTCCTTGGCGCGCACCACGCCCTTGCCCAGCGTGGAGACGAGAAACTCTTCCAGCCGGTCGAGCAGCGCCGCCTCGGTGCCGGCACAGGGAATTAGCTCGACCAGGTGCATGTAGCGCGGCGGGTTGAAGAAATGGATACCGCAGAAGCGGTGGCGCAACGCTTCTGGAAAGGCCTGCGCCAATTGGTTGATGGACAGCCCGGAAGTGTTGCTGGCGAAGATGCTGCGCGCGCCGAGATACGGCGCGACCTTGCGGTACAGATCGGATTTCCAGTCCATGCGCTCCGCAATCGCCTCGATTACCAGATCGCACCCGCGCAATTTTTCCAGATGCTGTTCGTAGTTGGCGGGCTGGATGCAAGTGAGCTTGGCGGGGCTGGCCAATGGGCTGGGATCGAGCTTTTTCAGGCCCTCCAGCGCCTTGCTCACATTGCCGTTGGGGTCGCCTTCCTTGGCAGGCAACTCGAACAGCAGTGTTTCCACATTGGCGTTGGCCAGATGCGCGGCGATCTGCGCGCCCATCACCCCGGCACCCAGCACCGCAACCTTGCGGATATGAAAATTTTCGCTCATCTGCCTTGCTCCAGAAACAAAAAAGGGAAGGTGTCTGCCTTCCCTTGTAGACGCGCCATTTAAAAACTGTGCGTGTACTGCACGCTCAGGATATCCACGCTGTTGCTGTAATTACCGACCAGATTCCCTTTGCCTGGAGTGAATGCCGTAGCCCCCTGCAAGTCGCTAATGCTCGCATTGCTCACAAACAAGTGCGCATACCCAATGTCCACTGCGCTTTCCTTATTCGGCTTGCATTGCCCGCCGACTGACAACCAGGTGCGGTTGCCGTCCGGA
>JAGWMH010000069.1 GCA_028871775.1 Betaproteobacteria bacterium | reverse complement strand
ACGGCCTGTGCCGCGCTGGGGAGATGGCGCAAGTCGTGCAGATGCTGCTGCTCTGCTTCCCTGCTCAACCTGCCGCGCAGCTTGGAAAGGACAAGGGTAAGCAGGAACAGGGCGGCCAGTTGCGTGGTGAATGCCTTGGTGGAGGCCACGCCGATTTCCGGCCCGGCACGCGTCAGCAGGCGCAGCTTGGAAAGGCGCACCAGCGCGCTTTCCGGCACGTTGCAGATGGAAAGAGTGTGTTCATGCCCTATCGTCTTTGCATGGTTGAGTGCCGCCAGGGTGGCGGCAGTTTCACCTGATTGCGAGATGGTTACCACCAGCGTTTTCGGGTTGGCCACACTCGTCCGATAACGGTATTCGCTGGCGATCTCCACATTGCACGGGATGCCCGCGATTTCCTCCAGCCAGTAGCGCGCCACCAGCCCCGCATGATGGCTGGTGCCGCAGGCCAGGATGAGAAGGCTGTCCACTTGCGCGAATGCGGCGGCGGCCGCGGCGCCGAAAATGCCGGGCACCAGCGACTGGCTGTTGCATACGGCTTCCAGCGTATCCGCCAGCGCCTGCGGTTGTTCGTGGATTTCCTTTTGCATGTAGTGGCGATACTCGCCCAGTTCCACACTGTCATTGGTCAGTTCGCTGACATGCACCGGACGCTGCGCAGCCTGACCCTTTGCGTCGAAAATACGGTAGCCATGCAGGCTCACTTCGACCACGTCGCCTTCTTCCAGATACACCATGTTTTTCGTGACCTGCAGTAGTGCTGACACGTCCGACGCGATGAAATGCTCCCCGTCGCACACGCCCAACAAGAGCGGGCTGCCCTTGCGCGCGCCGATCAGTTGATCGGGATTGTCCGCCGCCACCACGCCGATGGCGTAGGCACCCACCAGCTCGGCGAGCGCCGCCTGGGTTGCAGCCAGCAGGCTATTGCCGCGCGCATAGTGGCTGTGGATGAGGTGGGCGATGACTTCGGTATCGGTATCGGAAGTGAAAACATAGCCTTGTGCGGTTAACCGTGTGCGCAGCTCTTCATAGTTTTCGATGATGCCGTTGTGTGCCACGGCAATGAGGTCGCTACTGATGTGCGGATGAGCGTTGCGCTCGCTGGGGGCGCCGTGCGTGGCCCAGCGGGTATGAGCGATGCCGAGGTGTCCGCAGGTGTCCGCACTTCTTGCGGCCAACTCCGCCACACGCCCGGTGCTGCGCACGCGCTCCAGCCGGTTGTTGTTGACCACCACCAGCCCGGCCGAGTCATAACCGCGATATTCCAGCCGCTGCAAGCCTTGCAACAGGACGTGCACGACATTGCGCGATGCGACCGCGCCTACGATTCCGCACATAATCTATTCCTAAGGGGTATTCACTGCCGCGATTTTAGCAAGGCGCACAAGATGGCGCGCCTACTTTTTCTTGACTGGTCGTTTCCATCCTCTGACGGTGGTCTGTTTGGCGCGCGACAAGGTCAATTCTTCTTCCGGCACATCGTGTGTGATGGCGGAGCCCGCACCGATAGTCGCGCCTTTGCCGACTTTCAGCGGCGCGACCAATTGCGTGCCAGAGCCGACGAATACGTCATCCTCGATAACGGTGCGGTGTTTATTCGCGCCATCATAATTGCAGGTGATCGTCCCCGCACCGATATTGACGCGACGGCCCACGCTGCTGTCGCCGATGTAGCTGAGGTGATTCGCCTTGCTGGCCTGTGCGATTTCGCTGTTCTTGACTTCGACAAAATTGCCGATGTGCACCTCGTCATGCAGCCTGGTCCCGGGGCGCAAACGCGCGTACGGGCCGATGCGGCAGTTGGCCCCAACTTCACTGCTGTCAATGTGGCTATATGGCGAGATGTTTGTGCCGTCGGCAATGGCGGCATTTTTGATGACGCTGTAAGCCCCCACTCGCACATCGTTGCCCAGCCGCACTTCGCCCTCAAAGATACAGCCGACATCGATCTCGACATCGCGCCCGCAGACCAGTTTTCCGCGCACATCAAGGCGCGCCGGATCGGCCAGCGTCACGCCGTGCGCCAGCAAACGGGAAGCCTCGACCTGTTGCCAGGTGCGCTCCAATACCGCCAACTGCGATTTGCTGTTTATCCCGTGGATCTCCCATTCGTGGGCAGGGTGCACGGTATGCACCGCAACGCCCTGTTGCACGGCCATGCAGACGATATCGGTGAGGTAGTACTCACCCTGCGCGTTGTTGTTGCTCAAGTTCGCCAGCCATTCGCGCAACTTGTTCGTCGGCGCAAGCAAAATGCCGGTATTCACTTCCCGGATTTCACGCTGCTCGGGCGACGCATCTTTTTCCTCGACGATGCTCAGCACATCCTCCTGCTCATTGCGCACGATGCGCCCGTAGCCGGTGGGGTTATCCAGATGGACCGTCAGCAACACCAAACCGCTGCCTGCCTGCTGCATCTGATGCAACGTGCTTTGTTGGATCAGCGGCACGTCGCCGTACAGCACCAGAGTCCGGCTGTCGTCGCCAAGGTGCGGCATGGCCTGCTGCAGTGCATGACCCGTGCCCAGTTGCGGCTCCTGAATGACAAACTTTGCGGCATACTGCTGCATGGCGCGCGGCACGGCTTCGCCGCCATGTCCATACACCACGCAAATCTGTTGCGGGTGGAGCGCAGTCGCACAATCCAGCACATGCTGTACCAGGGGCTTGCCAGCCAGCGCGTGCAACACCTTGGTCTTTCCGGAATACATGCGCGTGCCTTTGCCGGCAGCGAGGATAACGATGTTCAACGGGTTCATGTTCGGCCTTCTCAAGATGCGGCAGTATAAACAAAAGTGGCTAAACCAGGGGCTTTTCCCGCACGCCTGCCCCCTTCGCAAAGCACGCCTGGCCACAGCATACAGAGCGTGTTGCTGCGAAAACCAATGCGCGTGCTTTATGCTGAAACCATTCCGGGCAGAAGCTGAAACGTCGCGTTTTACCGCGGGATGTGGAAGAAATGTCTCCGGCCAGGCTGTGTATCTGACTTTGGGATGGCTTTGGGATGGCGCTTGTCATGAAACAAAATAAAGTGTTTAATTCAAATCATATAAGATTATTCGGTGCGCAAGCGGTCATGCGCCTGAAGAAGTTACCGGAGTGCTTCTTACGCTGTACAGAAAGGGCTGGGAAATGCAAGGCCGCAACATCTTTCGAGTCGTTCGACCACTCCTCTCAGCTCTTGCCGTCATTGCTCTCGCAGCCGTCCTCGTTTTTACCATCTACTTCACCCAGATCGGCCAGCAATGGATTATATTTCTGTCCGGGATTCTTGTGGCAGCGGTACTTGCGGAGGCAACCCGCATGTCGCGCGCGGAGTGGGTTGTCATGCGCCGCACGGCGCAATTGTCGGCATTGAAAGACAGGTTCGAACGCGAAACGCAGCTCCGTAAAAGGGCCGAGGAGGCGATTGCCGCCAGCAAATCGAGGTTGCACTTGATCGACGAGGTATTGCCGATCATGGTTGCGTTCATGGATATCGAGGGGCGTTGCCGATATCACAACCGTGCATTTCAGAAGTGGTTGAGCCTGCAACCGGAACAGATCAATGGACGGCATATGCGCGAGGTGCTGGGTGCCAAGGTCTACCAGGAAACAGCGACCGCAGTCCGTCAGTCATTGAATGGGCAAGCAGTACAATATGAACGGACGCAGAAGATGCAGGATGGCGCGGTCTACAGGTTGTCCGTTGAACACCTCCCTCAATTTGGGGAGGATGGCAAAGTTACCGGGTTCTATATGTTGATTAAGGACATCACAGGTCCCGGTGATGTGCGCATGCCAGCTCAGCCTGAATCCACGGGTCTTGGCCGTGCCGGCAACGATGCCGTTGCGCTGGCATTAATTCAGGATGGAACGGCTGATCAAAACATGTTTGTTCAATCTTTCTCCGAACAAATTATCGGCCATAAGGATGCCGGCAATCGGATCATGGCGGCAATCGACAAGGACGAATTTAGCCTGTTTTGCCAACTGATTACCCCTTTGGCAGTCAATTCCGGTGAAGCCGAGCACTACGAGATTCTGGTTCGGTTGATGGAAGAAGAGGAAGGCATGATGCCGCCGGGGGCGTTTTTTCCGCTTGCCGAAAAATATGGCCTCATGCCGCATCTGGACCGGTGGGTTGTGCAACATGTTGCGGAATGGGCTTCCCGTCAAAATCCACTGGATGAAAAACGGGAGAGCTCGATGTTCTTCATCAACGTGTCTGCGGCTACGATTGGCGACCCCGGCTTCCCGGAATTCCTGCAACTGACCCTGCTGGAATACGGCGTGCATGGTGCCGCCCTGTGCTTCGAGATAGCGGGCTCAGAACTCACGGCAAGCAGTGCGGAGGTTGCCGAATTTGCGCGGCAGGTCAGGCAATGTGGCTGTCGTGTTGCGCTCAGCGGCTTCGGCCGGGACCATGTTTTATTCGACTTGATTCGCGGCTTCCAGGTGGACTTCCTGAAAATTGACGGCAGTATCATTCTCTATATTCTTCGCGACCCTGTGTATCTCGCCAGGGTAACGGCCATAAGCCGGGTCGCAAAAGAGATCGGTGTCAAAACTATCGCGGAAATGGTGGAGAGCGAAGAGATAATCACAAGCCTGAGAGAAATCGGTATCGATTTTGCTCAGGGTTTTGGAATCTCGCGGCCGCGACCCATAGCAGGGTAAGCTCCATAGCCTGCAGTTTATACAGAACACCATCTTGTCTAAAAAATAACCCCATCGCTACTTCAGCAGTGTTTGCACGCCGTGCCTCATTACCGCACTGACCGCATAGATCGAGAGCAGCGGGTCAAGCAGATAATCCCAGAGATTGTTTGACTCGTACCAGCCAATATCCCAGGCAAGCACGGCGAGTGCAATGCACAGTGCAACCACCGGGAGCCCCCGGAAACAGGCTGCCAGTGCCACCACCAGCAGCACACTCAGGAACCACAGATTCCCATACCCTAGGCGATAGGGATCGAAGTAACCCAAACCCAAGGCCAGGGGATACAGCCCCAAGGCGGCAATTGTGATCAATATCTGTAATGTGAAACCGGCTTTGCTGGCAGACGAGCGCCAGCCGAACAGGGGTCGCAAAATGGCCAGCATCAGCAACACCAGCGAGGTGATGCTCAAGTCGCCGATTACGCCCCGTACGTAGGCCGCCGCCGGCAGCCCCGCGAGTGGAATTATCGACGCCAGGGCAACGGTACTCACCAGCAGGGCAAGGCCGGATTTCGGCATGCGTGCAACCCCTGGCAACAGCAAGGCCGCCAAGGCCATTGCGGTGGCGCTGCTTGCCAAACCAGTCATGTCAGTGAAGTTGATCATCGGCATATTATTCCAGGCGCTGATCCAGCCAGGCTTGGGTAAACCAGATGTGTTTGATGAAGCTCCTGTTCCACGTGTATACGAGGTGAATATCCCCGCTCTTCGTCTGGATCAGGTAGGGGTAGGAAAATTCGAAGCGGCAGTTGTGCTCAACGCATACCTGTTGCCTGGCAGACGCCACATATTCACCCACGCCAGCAGCGGGAGCTTCTGAAACTCTTGCATCAGTATCCTTGGCAAGCCCCGCGACAGTCCTGAGGTAATGCGCTTCATCCAGCGACTGTTTCCGCTGGTCTTCAAGCTGATAAACATTTCTCCAGGTGCTGCCGCCATCCGCTGAAACCACCAGCATCAAGGCATCGCGCCCCTGTTCCAGGTTGTTCAGCGCAGCAAGAATTCGCCCATCCGGCAGCACCATTGCCGAGAGCGCCGAATCGGGATTCAACAACGGCGACTTCACGGGCGCAGTCCAATGCCGCCCCGCATCATTGGTCGAAACACTGATTGCCCGGTGGGGAGCATCCGTTCCTGAGTAGCGCATCAGCATCAGCGCTTCATTGGCGTTTTTCGCCAGAAATATCGGCTGCAAGCCGTGATCCTTGCCCGCGCTCAGGCGCTGCTTGTCAATAACCGCACCGGTTTTATCCAGGCGCAGCAGCTCGCCAAACTTGCTGATGAACTCATGATAGACGGGCAGCCCCATGGTGCCGTCGCTGTAGGGAAACGGCGCGCCCTTGACCAGGGTACTGATGTTCAAGAAAGGCGAGCTGACCAGACGCCGCGCCGGGCTCCAGGTTACCCCATCATCCGCCGAGGTTATCGCCGTGATCGAGCTGCCTGCCCAGCCGCCCATCGAGACCGTCACGTAATACAGCCACAGCGTACCGTCCGCCGCACGGCCTGCCACCGGGTTGCCCAGCTTGCTGACGTAGCGCAACAGCGATTGTTGAGTGCCCTCGCGGCTGGCTACGGTTTGCTCCGCGCCCCACAGTCCCTGCGCGGGGTCGAACACCGCACTGCGGATTTCGACATCCTTCGCGCCTTCGCGGCTGCCCGCGAACCAGAAGGCGCGGATGCGCCCGTCCTTCAATTCGACGAGCGAGGCGGCATGTGTCTGGGTATGCAGCGTGGAAGATGCGAAGCGGCTCTGGAACTTTGCCTCGCCGCCGCCCGGCGTAACCCTGGGGCGGACATCAAAACTTGCGGCGGCAGGATATTGGCTGGCCTTGAGGAAGCCGAGGCCAAAGGCGAGGAGGATGAAGCCCGACAGCAGCAGGCGGTTCATGACCGACAACCTTCTTCAACGGAGCCGGGCGCCATGCTGGTGCTCATCCCCGGAATTTCAATCAGCAACTCCCTGGCAAACAAGTGCCGGAATATGTCGCCTTTCAGCATTTCCTTGAGCTCGCCTTCGCTCTGGCGGCTGCGGATGTCCAAGCGCTGGCCGAGTATCTTGCAGCCCGCGCAGCCGGCCTCCTGCAGCGGCACCTGGAATGCAAACAGCCGGTAGTGCGCAGCCAGCCCGGCGGCGGTCTGTCCCGGCTCCTCACGGTAGCCGTGCACCCGCGCTCCCGGCAGGATGAAGCGGTAGCCTTCTTCCTTTGCCCGGAAGTTGCACGGCACCCACACCTCCTTGCCCTTGGCATATTGCTGGACCTCTGTGCTGTAATTGCCGAGTGCACCGTCGAAGGGGCGCAGGAAGGCGGCGAAGCAGAGCAGCACCAGCAGCGCCGCGACGTTGACGATGGCGCCAGTGAATTTCGGAACGAACAGCGCGATCAATATCAGTGCAGCAGTAAATGTCTGCAGCATCCAGTACTCCGGCGCATACAGCTCAGTGCCGGCTATTTCATGCTGCAAGCGTACCGACATAAAAATAATGAGGGCCAGAACGCCTCCGGCCATGAGCAGGCTGGCGATAAAAACCTTGCGGTTGATGCGTTGCCAGTTGAGGGCGCACAGCACCGCCAGCCCCGGCATGGCCTCCAGCAGGTACCGCGCCGAGCGCTGGCTGGGCAGGCTGAACACGATGAACAGGGCAGCCATCCATATCCACAGCATTTTCTCCGCGTCTGTCAGCAGTGCGCGCCGCCGGTAGGCGATGAAAAACACGGCGGCCACGGGGGCGGCCAGCAGCCCTGCATTCATGGGATAACCCAGCAACAGCGCCCATACGCTGCTGCCGCCCCATAAAAATTTCGACAGATAGCTGCCGTGCGGATCGAACTTGCCGACGTTCTCACCGACGATGAATTCGCGCCACACCGATTGCGGATCGGGATCGAGCAGGAACCATAATCCGAACAGCGCGAGGGACAGAATCACGGTGAGCGCCACCTTTCCCGCATCCTTGCGCAAGCAATGGAGCAGGCGGTATTCGCGGTAATGCAGATACCACCAGGCGAGGCCCAGCCCCACCGGCGCGATGAGCGCAAAGGATTTATACAGCAGGCCGATGCCGGCTTCGGCGCCCAGCAACAGCGGTACCAGGAAGCGCGATTCAAAGGTGGCGGGCCGCCAGTACAGCAGGGTGAAGAATGGCAGGAAGAACCAGAACACTTCTGCGGGGTTGACCAGGAAGGGCCGCCCGTAGCGATAGGTGCTGAAGAAGGCGAGATAAGTCAGCAGCGCGATGAAGCCCGTCTCTACCTGCCTCGACAATTTCCAGCCCAGCAGGAAAATCAGCAAGGCCGTGAACAGCGTGTAACTCACGCTCGGATAGCGCAGGTTCCACAGCGTCCAGTCATGCCCCCAGTTTGTGGATGCGATGCCCTGCCAGAACAGCAGCGGCGGCTTGGTGTTGCGCATGTTGTCCAGCCGCGACTGGAGCGGCAGCAGGTGACCGCTGTCTGCCGTCAGGCGCGTGATGTGTTCGTACGGGTATTCGTCGCCGTTCTTGGGAATGTGCTGGCTGTCGAGGCCATAGAAGTAAGTGAATACGGCAAGCAAAGTGGCAATTGCGTACCAAGCAAAACGCAAACGGGACTCACCGGATTGCATGTTCATGACTATTCGCCAAATGGTCTGGGCCGCTGCTCAGGGGATGCAGGATGGGATGTTTGTGCTCCCATCAGTTTCAGGCGGCCAAATGTCCAGATGTCGTTCAGTACAAAATTAAGGACACTGGTCACCACGATGGCAATCAGGTTTGCAATCAAATAATAAAAATATGGGGCCAGTACGTTAGTAAAGATAGCCTGTAACGCGATGCTGAGCCA
>JAGWMH010000068.1 GCA_028871775.1 Betaproteobacteria bacterium | reverse complement strand
ACCGTGCTGTACCGTCCCCCCAAACTGGCTTGGCTGGAACAGGTGATACGCATGGGGCGCGAGCGCGGCCAGTTGCGGCTGGCGCGTACCGATGTGGGCGGGGTACGCTCGTTGTATAAGGCACTCAAACGCGGCGAGGCAATCGGGCTGCTGCCGGACCAAGTGCCCGGCCAAGGCGAAGGGGAGTGGGCTGATTTCTTCGGGCGGCCGGCTTACACCATGACGCTGGTGGGGCGCCTTGCAGAATCGAGTGGAGCGACCATACTGATGGCGTATGCCGAACGTTTGCCCGATGGCGCGGGCTTTGTCATCCATATTACGCCGCTGGAATTCGTTCCCGGCTTGCCTGTAACGAGGCAGATAAATGCGGCGCTGGAAAAGATGGTGCGCGCCCGCCCCACACAATACCTGTGGAGCTATAACCGTTACAAGGTTCCCGCCGGCATTGAGCCGCCCAGGCAGCAGGAAGCGGGACTGCCATGATAGTTCGCTTCAGCGTTTTCCTGATCTGGCTGTTGCATTTTTTGCCGTTGCCGGTGCTAGCCTGGTTTGGCAGCGGCGTGGGCATGGTGTTTTATGCACTGGCTGCGGAGCGGCGCAGGGTGGCGGACACCAACTTGCATTTGTGTTTCCCAGAAATGAGCAAGGCAGAACGAGCGCGCCTGATACGCGCCCATTTCCGGGCGTTCGGGCGCAGCGTTGTCGAGCGCGGCATCCTGTGGTGGTCCAGCAGTGAGCGGATCAAAAAACTGGTGCGTGTCGAAGGGCTGGAACATTTCCAGGCCGCACAGGGCAAACCCCTCATCCTGCTGACGGCGCATTTTGTTGCGCTGGATGTCGGCGGCTCGTGGCTCTCGCAGCATACCAATGTGGTCACCGTTTATTCCAAACAGAAAAATCCCTATTTCGATGCTTTCATGTTGCGCAAACGAATACGCTTCGGCCAGCAGCGGCTGTATTCGCGGCAAGATGGCATGCGCCCGGTGGTAAGGGCAGTGTGTGAAGGCTACCCGTTTTACTATTTCACCGATCAGGATTTTGCAGCCCGGGATGCGCTGTTCATCCCCTTCTTCGGCGTGCCGGCCTCCACCTTGACCACCGTGCCGCGTCTGGCGGAAATGACCGGCGCGCGGGTGGTGCCCTGTATCCCCCGTGTGTTGCCGCATGGCAAAGGCTACGAACTGCGCTTCTACCCGGCATGGGACAACTATCCCAGCGGTGACTTGGCAGCGGATACGCGCCGCGTGAATGAATTTATCGAGCAACGTGTGCGTGAAATGCCGGAGCAGTATTTCTGGTTGCACAAGCGGTTCAAGACCAGACCGGAAGGCGAGAAAAAATTTTATTAGCTTGTGGCTGGTAGCGAGTGGCTTGTATCCAACCGCGGTGTTGCTGCCCGCTACAGGCTCAAGGAGTTTTAAGAATGAAATATAACGATCTGCGCGATTTCATCGCACAACTGGAAAAAATCGGCGAGCTCAAGCGCGTGAGCGCACCGGTTTCGCCGCATCTGGAGATGA
This sequence comes from Betaproteobacteria bacterium, assembly GCA_028871775.1. Taxonomy (GTDB): domain Bacteria; phylum Pseudomonadota; class Gammaproteobacteria; order Burkholderiales; family Gallionellaceae; genus CAITJF01. The sequence continues at coordinate 7,041 of JAGWMH010000068.1, read as the reverse complement.
CAGAAATCTGCGACCGCGTGTTGCGTGCGCAAGGCCCCGCCATGCTGTTTGAAAGACCTGCCGGACACAATATGCCCGTGCTGGCGAATCTGTTCGGCACACCGCGCCGCGTGGCGCTAGGCATGGGCGAAGAGTCCACCGCCGCATTGCGTGAAGTGGGCACGCTGCTGGCTTACCTGAAAGAGCCGGAGCCGCCCAAAGGGCTGAGGGACGCCTGGGAAAAATGGCCGGTGCTGAAACAGGTGCTGAATATGTCGCCCAAAGTGGTATCCAATGCACCTTGCCAGGAAATCGTTTGGGAAGGCAGTGAGGTGGACTTGGGCAGGCTGCCCATCCAGACCTGCTGGCCCGGCGATGTTGCACCGCTGATTACCTGGGGCCTGGTGGTCACGCGCGGACCCAACAAACCGCGCCAGAATCTCGGCATCTACCGCCAGCAGGTAATCGCGCCGAACAAGACCATCATGCGCTGGCTGGCGCATCGCGGCGGCGCGCTGGATTACCGCGATCACTGTGAAAAAAATCCGGGGCAGCCTTTCCCCGTTGCGGTGGTGATCGGCGCCGACCCGGCTACGATTCTTGGTGCAGTCACGCCTGTTCCCGATTCATTGTCCGAGTACCAGTTTGCCGGATTACTGCGCGGCGCAAAGACCGAACTGGTGAAATGTATCGGCAGCGAGTTGCAAGTCCCGGCCAGCGCCGAGATCGTGCTGGAGGGCGTGATTCATCCGAACGAGACCGCGCTGGAAGGCCCGTATGGCGACCACACCGGCTACTACAACGAGCAGGAAAAATTTCCGGTGTTCACGATACAACGCATCACCATGCGGCGCGATCCGGTCTACCACTCCACCTACACCGGCAAGCCGCCCGATGAACCGGCGATGCTGGGCGCGGCGCTGAACGAAGTGTTCGTGCCGCTGCTGCAAAAACAGTTTCCAGAAATTATAGATTTTTATTTGCCGCCGGAAGGCTGCTCCTACCGCCTCGCCGTGGTGTCCATCAAGAAGCAGTATCCGGGACACGCCAAGCGCGTGATGTTCGGCATCTGGTCCTATCTGCGCCAGTTCATGTACACCAAGTTCATTATCGTGGTGAACGACGACATCGACGTACGCAACTGGCAGGAAGTGGTCTGGGCGATCACCACGCGCGTTGACCCAGTGCGCGACACCCTGCTGGTTGAGAACACACCGATAGACTATCTCGACTTCGCCAGCCCGGTATCCGGATTGGGCGGCAAAATGGGGCTGGACGCCACCAACAAGTGGCCGGGTGAAACGCAACGTGTATGGGGCACGCCCATTGCGATGGACGCAGCGGTGAAGGCGAAGGTGGATACGATGTGGGGCGAGTTGGGGTTGTGATTCGCAGGCGTCCCGCCGGATGGCTGGTTTTGTCTTGCGTGCGTTGTATCCAGCTACCAGTACAAGCGCGGCTACCGCCCCTGCACCCAATCGATCAATGCGTCCTGCGCGGCCTGTCCGCGCTTGGCGTTGGCGTGGTTGATGAAGAACACCACCACCCATTCCTTGCCGTTGCGCGAGCGCACGTAACCTGCGACGGTCTTCACGCCTTCCAGCGTGCCGGTCTTGAGGTGGGCGTGGTTGGCGGCTGCGCTTTCCTTGAGGCGTTTTTTCATCGAGCCATCCACTGCAGCAATAGGCAGCGAGGCTTGCAGTTCGGCGCTGAACGGGTGGTTGGCGGCGCTTTGCAGCAATAACGCCATGCTGTGGGGGCTGATGCGCTCGGCACGGGATAGCCCCGCGCCGTTTTCCAGTACCAGCTCGGGGAAGTTGAGTTGCCGTTTTTGCAGCCAGTCGCGCACGGCCTGGGTGCTGCGCGCAAGGTTGGTGGAGGCCGGCGTCGCTCTTTCACCCTCTCCCCCTCCCTCCCCCGTCGAGAGGGAGGGGGCAGAAGCGGCTGTACCCAAAGTCAGAAACAATTGGCGCGCCATGACGTTGTTGCTGAATTTGTTGATGTCGCGGATGACCGTACTCAATGGATCGGAGAGGTGCGTGGCAAAGAGTTGCGCGTTGCTGCTTACCGCTTCCTCGCGCAATTTGCCGCGCAACGTGCCGCCGAGTTCCTGCCACAGCGCGCGAAACACGGCTTCCACATAGCGCGTGTGCGGCATCACGCTGAGGTTCTGTTCGCGCTCGCCGCATTCGCCTGGATAGCCGCCTTGCAGGATGACGCTGTCGCCGTCCGGTTGCACGCGGATGGTGTCATCCCATTTGTCGCAATCCCCTTTCGATGGGTGCGAGGCTGTTTGCGGCGTAAGCTGGTTATCCAGCTTTATGCCATCGAGCGGCGGCTCGCTGATGATTTTCAGCGCGTTGCCGTCCGGCAGGTAGCGCAGGCGCAGGGTATTGAAATTCAGCAGCAGCGCATCCGGCCCGACGTTGTAGGCGCGCACCGGATCGTTGTCGAAGGCGGCGGGGTCGTGTGCGGGTAAATCGAAAAAGCTGCGATCCAGCACCAGGTCGCCGCTTATCTCGCGCAGGCCGCGCGCGCGCAGTTCACTCAACCACAGCCAGAATTGTTCGATGGTGAATTTCGGGTCGCCATAACCTTTCAGGACCAGATTGCCTTGCAGCACGCCATCCTTTAGCTCCCCGTCCAGGTACGCATCGGTCTTCCAGGTGTAAGCGGGGCCGAGGATATCCAGCGCGGCGTAGGTGGTGAGCAGCTTCATGGTCGAGGCCGGGTTCATCGCCTGCGTGGCGTTGATGGTGATGAGCGGCTTGTGCGCATTCACCTCGTGCACCACGATGCCAATACTGTCGAGCGGGATATGCGCCTGCTGCAGCGCGTCGCGTACGGCGGGAGGCAGCGCGGCGGCGTGGGCATTGAACGCGACAAACAGCGCGGCGATAAAGGTGCGCATGAACCTCATGTCAGCACCTCCACGATACCCAGCGTGCGCGTCACCAGCATCTGCATTTCTTCCTCTCCAATCACATACGGCGGCATGAAGTATACCGTGTTGCCCATCGGGCGCAGCAGCAGCTCCTGTTGCAGCGCGAGCGCAAAGCAGCGCTGCGCGAAATCGGGATATAGGCTCTCCACCTCAAATGCCCAGATCATTCCCGTGTTGCGAAAGTTCCGCACCTTGGGATGTTCGCGCAGCGGCGCGGCGATGTGGTTGAAATACGCAGCCTTGCTGCGGTTGGCATGCAGCACCTCATCCTGCGCGAAGATATCCAGCGTCGCCAGCGCTGCGCGGCAGGCCAGCGGGTTGCCGGTGTAGGAGTGCGAGTGCAGGAAACCGCGCGCCACCTCGTCGGCATAAAACGCCTGATAAATTTCATCGGTGGTCATCACCACCGAAAGCGGAAGATAGCCGCCGCTGATGCCTTTGGACAGCAGCAGAAAGTCGGGGCGAATGCCAGCTTGCTCGCACGCAAACATCGTCCCCGTGCGCCCCATGCCCACCGCAATTTCATCGGCGATGAGATGCACCCCATATTGATCGCACAACTCGCGTGCGCGTTGCAGATAAACCGGGTGATACATCGTCATGCCTGCCGCGCCCTGCACCAAAGGCTCCACAATGAAAGCGGCGATGTTGTCGTGATGCTGCCGCAAGTGCGCTTCAAGCTTGTCCGCGCAGCGTAGCGCATAATCTGCGGCGCTTTCTCCCTCTGCCGCATTGCGCCAGTCCGGACTTGTCACCGTGGCGTTCTGTTTCAGCAGCGCACCATAGGCATCGCGGAACAGCGCCACATCGGTGACCGAGAGCGCGCCCAGTGTCTCGCCGTGATAGCTGTTTTGCAGGCTGATGAAGCTGGCTTTTTGCGGCTTGCCCTGATTGCGCCAGTAATGCGCGCTCATCTTCAGCGCAATCTCCGTCGCCGAAGCGCCGTCTGAAGCATAGAAGCAATGCCCCAGCCCGGTGGGCGCCAGTTGCGCGAGCCGCTCCGACAATTCCACCACCGGCTCATGCGTAAATCCCGCCAGCATCACATGCTCCAGCTTGCCAAGCTGATCGGTAATCGCAGCGTTGATGCGCGGATTGCAATGCCCGAACAAATTCACCCACCATGAACTCACCGCATCCAGATAACGCTTGCCCTCGAAGTCATACAGCCACACCCCTGCGCCGCGTGCAATCGGCACCAGCGGCAAGGTCTCGTGCCGCTTCATCTGCGTACAGGGGTGCCATACGGCGGCGAGGGAGCGGGCAAGCAAATCGGCGTTGGTCATGTCATGCATCAAAGGTTGTCGAGCGTGCTTCACATCTCATTGTAGCAACAATAAGTTTGCTGCCGGCATCCTTGTCGCCCTGTGGGTATATCTGGCGCCGGGCAAGCCGGACGAATTCCCCGCCATGAATAAAACGCACCCTCAGCAAGTGTTGTTATGTCGGCCCGCATTGGGGAATTTTTTCTCCCCCCTCTTGTAATCAGTTCATCCAACCCCTATTATTAGCACTCGTTAACGGCGAGTGCTAATCGGCAGCGCCGCTTTTAACTTAACCAATTGTTTTCAGGAGAATAAACCATGAAAGTTCGCCCCTTGCACGACCGCGTTATTGTCAAGCGCCTGGAAGAAGAACGTAAGACCGCGTCTGGAATCGTGATTCCTGATGCCGCCACCGAAAAACCCGATCAAGGCGAAATCATCGCTGTGGGCAACGGCAAAGTCGGTGATGACGGCAAGCTGCGCCCGATGAATGTGAAAGTCGGCGACAAGGTGTTGTTCGGCAAATACGCTGGCCAGACATTCAAGATAGGTGGCCAGGAGTACATGACCATGCGCGAAGACGACATCATTGGCGTAGTCGAAGCCTAAGCCTTAGTTCAGAACAATTCAGGAGAAATAACATGGCAGCAAAAGACGTTAAATTCCACGATGCCGCACGCAACAAGATGGTTGCCGGTGTCAACATCCTGGCCGATGCGGTCAAGGTTACCCTGGGTCCGAAAGGCCGCAATGTTGTGCTGGACCGCTCCTACGGCGCACCCACCATCACCAAGGACGGCGTGTCCGTCGCCAAGGAAATCGAACTGAAGGACAAGTTCGAGAACATGGGCGCGCAAATGGTAAAAGAAGTCGCTTCCAAGACTTCCGACGTAGCCGGTGACGGCACCACCACCGCGACCGTGCTGGCGCAATCCATTGTGCAGGAAGGCATGAAATTCGTGGCCGCCGGCATGAACCCGATGGATCTGAAACGCGGCATCGACAAGGCAGTTATCGCAACCGTGGAACAATTAAAAAAACTATCCAAGCCTTGCACCACCAGCAACGAAATCGCCCAGGTGGGATCGATCTCCGCCAACTCTGACGCCAATATCGGCAAAATCATCGCCGATGCGATGGACAAGGTCGGCAAGGAAGGCGTCATCACCGTTGAAGACGGCAAGTCCTTGGACAACGAACTCGAGGTCGTAGAAGGCATGCAGTTTGACCGCGGTTACCTGTCTCCCTACTTCATCAACAATCCTGACAGACAGATTGCGGTGATGGAAAACCCCTTCATCCTGCTGCACGACAAGAAGATCTCCAACATCCGCGATCTGCTGCCCGTGCTGGAACAAATCGCCAAGTCCGGCCGTCCGCTTCTGATCATCGCCGAGGACGTGGAAGGTGAAGCGCTGGCCACCTTGGTGGTGAACAACATTCGCGGCATCCTGAAGACCGTCGCGGTCAAGGCTCCGGGCTTCGGTGACCGCCGCAAGGCCATGCTGGAAGACATCGCCATCCTCACCGGCGGCACCGTGATCGCCGAAGAAGTGGGTCTGTCACTGGAGAAAGCCACTCTGGCCGACCTGGGCCAAGCCAAGCGCATCGAAGTGGGCAAGGAAGACACCACCATCATCGACGGCGCAGGCAAGGAAGACGCGATCAAGGGCCGCATTAACCAGATCAACAAGCAGAGCGAGGAAGCCACCAGCGACTATGACAAGGAAAAACTGCAAGAACGTAAAGCCAAGCTGGCTGGCGGCGTAGCAGTGATCAAGGTCGGTGCGGCAACCGAAGTGGAAATGAAAGAGAAAAAGGCGCGCATCGAAGATGCGTTGCATGCTACCCGTGCTGCCTGGGAAGAAGGCATCGTTCCCGGCGGTGGTGTGGCGCTGCTGCGCGCGAAGGTCGCCATAGCAGGCCTGAAGGGCGACAATCATGACCAGGATGCAGGCATCACCATTGTGCTGCGGGCGCTGGAATCTCCGCTGCGTGCCATCGTATCCAACTCCGGAGAGGAGCCATCCGTGGTCGTCAACAAGGTGCTGGAAGGCAAGGGCAGCTTCGGCTACAACGCGGCCACCGGCGAATATGGTGACATGCTGGCAATGGGCGTGGTTGACCCCACCAAAGTAACCCGCTTTGCATTGCAGAATGCATCTTCCATCGCCGGCTTGATGCTCACCACCGCGTGCATGGTGGCGGAACTGCCGGAAGATAAACCTGCCGGCGGCATGGGCGGCGGTGGCGACATGGGCGGAATGGGTGGTATGGGCGGCATGATGTAATTTGTCGCAAGCTATCCGCAACAACCCGACAAACCCTCGCCTCGTGCGGGGGTTTGTCTTTCTGGTATTCAGTCTTCGTTGCTCCAGGCGCATAGCACCGCGCAGTACTATCTTGAAAACATCCGGATAGAACTCAATCAGAGGTTTCTTAAATCGGATATTGCCGATATAATGCGCGCCGTTGCGTTGGCTAAGCAAGTTGGCAACGTGCAAGGGATTACGGTGCGGCTCGTGTGGTTTGTTACCGTAACTCAATCCTTTGCGTAAGCCTGCAAAGGGTGATGCCCACAAATGGCCCGGTAGCTCAGTCGGTAGAGCAGAGGACTGAAAATCCTTGTGTCGGTGGTTCGATTCCGCCCCGGGCCACCAGTATTTATGCGGCTCCAGCTTTTTCCTGATACCCCTGTTTTCTACAAAAAGAAGGAGCTTCTACAGTTCCTTATTTGAGAGGGCTTGCCTTGCCGCCTTTTCAAAAGGTAATAACCCCGTGCGGTGTTAAAATCGCGCTCCGCAATTTTCTGAAATCGAGTTTTGCATGCTTTCCACAGCCAATATCACCATG
>JAGWMH010000363.1 GCA_028871775.1 Betaproteobacteria bacterium | reverse complement strand
GACCAGCGGGGCGCTGATGTTGGGCACGGAATAAATGCCGGCGACCGGCGTGCTGTGCGCCAGCAATACGCTCAGCCACGGCGAGATGAGCGCCGGATTGGTCAGCCCGGAGAACAGCATCTCATCGTCGCGCCGCCCCTCTTTCCGGCGTTGCAGCGGCAGTGCCTGCCGGAACGGGGTGTTGCGGTAGTATTGGTCGAACTTGCGCTGGATCAGTGCGGCGCGCTCGCCGCCGCGCAAATGCGGCACGGTTTCGTGGCGGAAATCCTCTTCGATCAGGTCGGCAAGCAGATAGGCCGGATCAGGGTGGTTTTGCAGGAATTCGACAAACTGCTCCTTGCCCTCCGGGTTGTCGGCAAAACGCTGCTCTCCGCTAAGCGCGCCATTCTTCCAGGTGTAGGCATGGAAATGATCGGCGCCGAGGAACATGAGGGTTTTGCTGGCCATTACATCTTCACCTTGCTGATGATGTCATAAATCGGCGACAGCACGGCCAGCATCACCCAGCCGAGCAGCAAGCCGAGAATGATGGTCATGGTCGGCTCGATCATGACCTGCACTTTTTTGATCGAATCCTTCACGTCGCGGTCATAAAAATAACTCACATTGCGCAGCGCATGATCCAGCTGGCCGGTAGCTTCGCCCACCTTGAGCATGCGTATCACCAGCGGCGGGAAGACGCCGGTGTTCTGGAAACTCTGCGTGAGATTCTTGCCGGATTCAATTTCATGCGCAACCTGTTCCAGGCTCCTGGCGATCACCTGGTTGCCTACCAGGTCACGCGAGTTGGCGATGCAATCCAGTATGGCGATGCCGGAACCGTACATCATGGCGAAGGTATTGGCAAAGCGCGCCAGGATGATCTTGCGCAGGATGGGGCCGGTGGGCCGGATATTCAGCTTGAGCTTGTCCAGATGGTATTGCAGGCCGGGATTGTAGACCAGCGACAGCTTGAAGGCCGCGAACAACACTACCGGAAACGCCAGCATGACATACCAGTAATCCACGAACACACCGGAGGTAGCCAGCAGCAAACGGGTCTGCAGCGGGATCTCCTGTCCCATGCCCTTGATGAAGCCGACCAGTTGCGGCACCAGATAAATCATCAGGAAGAAGGTGATGGCTATCACCACGGTGCCGACGAACACCGGGTAAATCATCATGTTCTTGGTTTGCGCAGCCATCTCGTCCTGCCATTTCAATGATTCGGTGAGATGCAGGAAAACATCGGCCAAACGGCCGCTTTCTTCCCCGGCATGGGTCAGGCTCACAAAAATCTTGTCGAACGCCTCGGGGTGTTCCGCCATGGCTTGCGACAGCTTCTTGCCGTTTCCGATCGATTCCACCATGCTGGCGATGATCTCGCGGAATTGCGGGTCATCCATGCTGTCGCGCAAATCGGCCAGGCATTCCAGCAGCGGGACCCCGGAACGAAGAAGCTGATCCATGTTGAAAAACAGGGTGATCAAATCCGTGCGCTTGATTTTCCTGATGCCGAAGGTGGGTTTTTTCTCATCCTCCTTTGCCTGGATCA
>JAGWMH010000067.1 GCA_028871775.1 Betaproteobacteria bacterium | reverse complement strand
CGCGGGCTTTACCGTCACCATTCACCTATCACCTTTCACCGTTTTTCCATTCCCGCCTTGACCGGATCCAGCGCCACTTTCTCGCCCGCGTTCAACCCGGCCAGGACTTCGATTTCGTCCTGCCCGGCAGCCTCGCCCAGGCGCACCTGGCGCAGCTTCACCGCACCATTGTCATCCACCACATATACCGCGCTCACCTCGCTGCGGCGCACCACGGCGCTGGCCGGGATCAGCAGCTTGTTCGCCTTGCCCACCGTGAAGTGGACGCGCGCGAACATACCAGGATATACACCACCCTCGTTGGCGGGCAGGTAGACACGCACCTGGGAACTATGCGTGCGCGCATCGGCCGCAGGTTGCACCGTAACTGAAGCGGCCTGCACCCGGCGGTTGAGCGAGGGTAGCTCTATCATGGCTTGCGGATGCGCGCCGATCTCCGCCAGCTTGTATTGCGGCACGTCAACGATGACGCGCATTTGTCCGGGGTCGAAGCCGGTCATCAGCGGCTTGCCGACGGTGACCATTTCGCCGACTTCCACCAGACGGGCCGCCACCACCCCGCCATAAGGCGCTATGACTTCCGTGTAGCCGTGCGCCAGGCTGGCCTGCCCGGCACCCGCTTCGCTGGCTGCGGCCTGTGCCAATGCCATCTGGTAATCTGCCTGCGCCTTGTCCAGCGCGGCCTGGCTGATGAATTTCTGCGCGAACAGCTGGCGCGAACGCTCGTAATTGGACCTGGCATTCTGCATGGCGGCCTGCGCCTGCATCACCTGCGCCTGGCTGCCAGCCAGTGTCTGAGCCGCTTCCCGCTCGTCTATGCGCAGAATGACCTGGCCCTTCCTGACCGTGTCGCCGACATCGAACAGTATCTCTTTCACGCGCCCGGCGATCTGCGCCGACACGGTGGATTGCCGCGCCGCCTCGACCACACCATCGGCACTGTAGGTTTGCGCCACCTCGCGGTACTGCGCCGGCGCGACGGCGAGCCGCTCCGCCGCCTGTGCAGCGGATGCGAAAAATGCGGAGGAGAACCCCCAAACCAGCAGGAAAAATGCGCGATGTGCCATGCGAACCACCGGAATCAAAAATAATTACAATATAAGAATATTCTAATATATAAAAAAAAGCAAATCCTGCTAACCGCTACAGAACACCTCGCGCATCATCCCCACCAGCTTGATGGTGCGCGGGTCGCCGATGCGGTAGTACACCCGGTTGGCGTCCTTGCGCGTAACCAGCACGCCCTTGTCGCGCAGGATGGCGAGGTGCTGCGAGATGTTGCTCTGCGAGGTGCCCACGTCGGCCACGATGTCCTGCACGCTGACCTCCCTGTCGCCCAGCACGCACAGTATTTTCAGGCGCAGCGGATGGGCGATTGCCTTGACCGAGAGCGAAGCCTGCAAAATATCTTCATCTTTATCTATTATCTTTTTCGTCATGGTCCACCATATCTTTCCTGACCGGCCTCATGCGCTACCCCTAAATCGGCTAAAATGGCACGCCGCATTCGGCAACCGCTTATATTCTGATACTTTGATACCGCAAAAGCCAGCATGAAAGTAACACCTGTCCTCCTGCTCATCCTCGACGGCTTTGGCTACAGCGATGACCCCGACCACAACGCCATCACCCAGGCACGCAAGCCGAACTGGGACCGGCTGTGGAATGCCTGCCCGCACACGCTGATCAACGCCTCCGAGCTGTCGGTGGGTTTACCCAAGGGACAGATGGGCAATTCCGAAGTCGGCCACCTCAACATCGGCGCGGGCCGGGTGATTTACCAGGAGCTCACGCGCGTGGACCTGGCAATCGAGGACGGCAGCTTCTACACCAATCCGGCGTTTACCCAGGCCATCGCGCAGGCAAAGCAACGCGGCACGGCGCTGCACATCATGGGGCTGCTGTCGCCCGGCGGGGTGCACAGCCACGAAGACCATATCCATGCCCTGCTGGAGCTGGCTGCACGCGCCGGGCTGCGCAAAATATTCCTGCATGCCTTTCTCGACGGCCGCGACACGCCGCCGCGTAGTGCCATGCAGTCGTTGCAACGCTTGCAGGACAAGTGCGCCGCGCTCGGCGTTGGGCGCATCGCCTCCATCGTCGGGCGCTACTATGCGATGGACCGGGACAACCGCTGGGAGCGGGTGCAGCCGGCTTACGATCTGCTGACCCAGGGCAAGGCTGCGTTCAGCGCTGCCACGGCGGTGGAAGGTTTGCAGCAGGCCTATGCGCGCGGCGAGAACGACGAGTTCGTGAAGGCCACCGTCATCGGCGAGCCCCATGCCATGCAGGATGGCGACGCAGTGGTGTTCATGAACTTCCGCGCCGACCGCGCGCGCGAAATGACCCGCGCCCTGACCGATGCGGCATTCGACAAATTCGCCCGCGAACGCTTTCCCAAGCTGGCGAGCTACGTCATGCTGAGCAGCTATGGCGAGGATTTCAGCCACCTGCCCGCTGCCTTTTCACCCTCAGCCATCCGCAACGGCTTCGGCGAATATGTTGCCAATCTGGGGTTCAAGCAATTGCGTATCGCAGAGACGGAGAAATACGCGCACGTCACCTATTTTTTCAACGGCGGAAACGAGCAGCCCTACCCCGGCGAAGACCGCATTTTGGTGCCCTCGCCCAAGGTGGCGACCTATGATCTCAAGCCGGAAATGAGCGCGTTTGAAGTAACCGACAAACTCGAAGCGGCGATCCGCAGCAGGCAGTATCAGGCCATCATCTGCAACTACGCCAACGGCGACATGGTCGGCCACACCGGCAACATGGAGGCGGCGGTCAAGGCGGTCGAGGCGCTGGATGCGTGCATCGGCCGCGTGGTGGATGCGATGCAGGAATGCGGCGGCGAAGTGCTGATCACCGCCGACCACGGCAACGCCGAACAGATGATAGACCACACGACCCACCAGGCGCACACCGCGCACACCCTCAATCTGGTGCCGTTCCTGTATGTCGGCCGCAAAGCTGCCATGTCCGGCGGCGGCACGCTGCGGGATGTCGCCCCCACCCTGCTCGCCATGATGGGTTTGCCGCAACCGCCGGAAATGACGGGCAAGCCGCTTATCACCCTCCAGTGAGCGTTTACCTTCGTCTAGCGTTGCTGTGCCTTAGCCTGGTGGCGGGCATCGGCAGTGCGCATGCCTCGCGGCAGGACGAACTGGAAAATCTGCGCAGGCGCATCACCAGTCTGCAACAGGAGCTGGAGAAAACCAGCGAATCCAAATCCGAGGTGGCAGATGCGCTGCGCGAATCGGAGCGCGCCATCAGCAACAGCAACCGCAGGCTGGCCGAGCTGGCGCAACAACAGCGCACCGCCGGCCACACCCTGGTGCAATTGCAACAACAGGCGCGGCAGCTGGAACGGGAGATACAGGGGCAGCAGATGTTGCTGGGGAAAATGCTCTACCAGCAATATCTGGGCGGCAAACAGGAGTATCTCAGGCTGCTGCTGAACAATCACGATCCCAACCAGGTCGCGCGCGAAATGCAGTATTACGAATACATTGCCCGCAGCCGCGCGACATGGCTCAAAACCCTGCGCAGCAACCTGGCACAATTGAATACGGTCACCACCCAGACCCGGCAGAAAAGCGCAGAGATCGCCGCACTGCAGGAAGAACAGAGATCGCAGAAACAAACCCTGGAAAAGGACAAGCGTACGCATCAACAGGTGCTCGGCAAAATTGCGCTGCAGCTCAAACAACAGCGCCGCGAGATCGGCCGCCTGCAGCGCGACGAGAACCATCTGGCACGGCTGGTGGAGAAGCTCTCCAGAATGCTGGCGCAGCCGAAAGGCAAGGGGCTGTTCAGCAACGACAATCTGCCCGACGACCGTTTCGACGGCAGCCCGTTCGAGCAACTCAAGGGCAAGCTGGTGCTGCCGGTGAAAGGCGAGGTGAGCGGCAAATTCGGCACCACCCGCCCGGACAGCACGGTGCTGTGGAAAGGCCTGTTCCTGCGCGCCGCCGCCAACCAGGCAGTCAAGGCCGTGGCGGCAGGGCGGGTGGTGTTTGCCGACTGGCTGCGCGGCTTCGGGAACTTATTGATCATAGATCATGGCAAAGGCTACATGAGTTTGTACGGCAACAATGAAACCCTGTACAAACAGGTGGGCGACGTTTTGCGCGGGGGCGATACCATAGCCGCCGTAGGCAACAGCGGCGGAAATGAGGATTCCGGTTTATACTTCGAACTGCGCCACGAGGGAAAACCCCTCGATCCGATGAAATGGATCACCCGGTAAAACCGGGATGCAGCAAAAACATCACTAATGAGGTCACACATGCGTAGTCGTATCGAAAAATTTGGATTGGTCGGGCTGGGCCTGATCGCCGGCATACTGGTCAGCCTGCACTTCTCCGCCGTTGCCGACAAGGACACTGAAACCACCCTGCCGATCGAGGAACTGCGCGCCTTTTCCGAAGTGTTCGGCCGCATCAAGAGCGACTACGTGGAACCGGTCAGCGACAAGAAGCTGATCACCGAGGCAATCAACGGCATGTTGACCGGACTGGACCCGCATTCCGCTTATCTGGATGCCGACAGTTTCAAGGAACTGCAGGTTGGCACTCAGGGCGAATTCGGCGGCCTGGGCATCGAGGTCGGCATGGAAGATGGCCTGATAAAGGTCGTCTCGCCGATCGAGGATACCCCCGCATTCCAGGCAGGCATAAAGAGCGGCGACCTGATCTTCAAGCTTGACGACACGCTGGTGAAAGGACTGACGCTGAACGAGGCGGTCAAACGCATGCGCGGCAAGCCGGGCAGCAAAATCACCCTGACGGTGCTCCGCAAAAACGAGGCCCACCAGCTGACCTTCACCCTGACACGCGCTGTCATCAAGGTGCAGAGCGTCAAGTCCAAACTGGTCGAGCCCGGCTATGCCTTTATCCGCATCACCCAGTTCCAGGATCACACCGGCGAGAACCTCGCCACCGCACTGGAGAATTTATCCAAGCAGAGCGAAGGAGGGCTGAAAGGCCTGGTGCTGGACCTGCGCAATGACCCGGGCGGCCTGCTCAACAGCGCAGTGGGAGTATCCGCCGCCTTCCTGCCCAGGGATGCGCTGGTGGTTTATACCGAAGGGCGCAATGCGGACGCCAAGATGCGCCTGACTGCTTCCCCGGAAAACTATGCGCGCGGCCACAACGAGAAGGCCGATTACCTGAAAGACCTGCCGCCGGCAATCAAGGACGTGCCGATGATCGTGCTGGTAAACGGCGGTTCCGCGTCTGCCTCTGAAATCGTCGCCGGTGCACTGCAAGACCATAAGCGCGCCATCATCATGGGCACGCAGACCTTCGGCAAGGGTTCGGTGCAGACCATCCTGCCGCTGGGCAACAACACCGCGATCAAGCTCACCACCGCGCGTTACTTCACGCCCAACGGACGCTCCATCCAGGCCAAGGGCATCGTCCCCGACATCGCCGTGGAAGACCCGCTGGCCGGCCCGTTTCGCATAAGCATGCGCGAAGCCGATTTGGAGCGCCACCTGGCCAATAATCACGAACCCGAGGAGAAAGCGGCTGGCGAGAAACCCGCAGCCCCGGCTAAAGCTCCGGCTGCCAAACCCAAGGAAGACGAGACAGCCAAACCGGAAGTCACGGAGTTTGGCTCAAAAAATGACTACCAGTTGGGCCAGGCTCTGAACGTGCTGAAGGGGATGAATATCCTGCACGGGAAGTAAGCGTGGCTTTACATTGTGCATGAATGACCAACAACTGCTGCGCTACAGCCGACATATCCTGTTGCCGGAAATCGGCATCGAAGGCCAGCAGAAGTTACTGGGTGCACATGCGCTGGTAATCGGCACCGGCGGGCTGGGCTCCCCCACCGCCCTGTTCCTCGCCGCCAGCGGCGTGAACACGCTGACGCTGTGCGATGGCGATACCGTGGACCTGACCAACCTGCAACGCCAGATCCTGCATCGCACTTCCGGCATCGGCATGCCTAAGGCAACTTCCGCGCAGGCTGCGCTTGCCGAGATCAACCCCGAGGTGCGCATCATCGCGCTGAATGAACGCGTGGATGAAGTGCGCCTGTTCGAACTGGCTGCGCAAGCCGATGTGGTGCTGGATTGCAGCGACAACTTCGCCACGCGCTATGCGCTTAACCGGGTCTGCGTGCAACTGAAAAAACCGCTGGTGTCCGGCGCCGCCACCCGCTTCAACGGCCAGGTAACGGTGTTTGACCTGCGCCATGCGCACAGCCCCTGCTACCACTGCCTGTATCCGGAACAGACCGAAGCCGAAGAAACACGCTGCGCGGTGATGGGCGTATTTGCCCCGCTGGTCGGCATCATCGGCAGCCTGCAGGCCGCCGAGGCGCTCAAGCTGCTGCTGGGTGCAGGCACGTCGCTCTGTGGGAAATTGCTGCTGCTGGATGCGCTGCACATGGAACTGCGCACCGTCAAACTGAACAAAGACAGCGCCTGTTCCGTTTGCGGCTAAGGATACCCAGACAAAACCCGACGACAGTGCCCATCCGCCTGAATAAATAATGGAAAAAGTACGCCTCTCCAAGCTGATGTCCGAACAGGGCCTGTGCTCGCGCCGCGAAGCGGACAGCTACATCGAGCGCGGCTGGGTGCTGGTGGATGGCAAGCCGGTCACCGAACTGGGCACCCGGATAGACCCCGCGCAGCGTATCACGCTGAACCGCGCCGCACAGGCCCAGCAACATACGCGCGTGACCATCCTGCTGAACAAGCCCATCGGCTATGTTTCCGGGCAGGCGGAAGACAACCACAAGCCCGCCGTCACCCTCATCAACGCGGCATCACGCTTTACCGGCGATCAATCACCGCTGCGTTTCAGCACCGCGAACCTGAAAGGCCTCGCCCCCGCAGGCCGCCTGGATATTGATTCGCAGGGCCTGCTGGTGCTGACTCAGGATGGCCGCATCGCCAAGCAACTCATCGGCGAAGACTCAGCCATAGACAAGGAATACCTGGTGCGCGTGCAGGGCAAGATTGCGGGCAACGGTTTGCAGATGCTGAACCACGGCCTGAAACTGGACGGCGAAGCGCTCAAGCCCGCCAGGGTGAGCTGGCAGAATGACGACCAGTTGCGCTTCATTCTGCACGAAGGAAAGAAACGCCAGATCCGCCGCATGTGCGAACTGGTCGGCCTGAAAGTCACCGGGCTGAAGCGCGTGCGTATCGGCAAGGTCAAGCTGGGCGATTTGCCGACCGGGCAGTGGCGGTATTTGCGTGAGGATGAAAAGTTCTAGCTGACACACTGGCGGCTTAACGCGGCAACTTGATGCGAAACGTTTTTCCTATTGCCTCAACAAATTCCGGACTGTCCCATTCATGAGCACCATGGACCTTTTCGACCACGCGACCGTTGGCGTCCACCAGGACGGTCAATGGGATCATATTGGCGCCCAACATGTTTTCCAGGAATACTTTGCTATCAAGGTACTTGGATTCAAGGATGAAGTGCAATTTTGAGTAACGCGGGTCAAGTGGGCAAGATGCGGTAGCATCCGAGCCATTTGACCAGCCAGTCGAAATTGCAAAGATGAACTACACACACCTCACCCGGGAAGAACGATACCAGATTTACGCCCTGAAGAAGGCGGGACACAAGCAAAGTGAGATTGCCACCGTGCTCAACCGAAGCGCCTCTACCATCAGCCGTGAGCTGTCCAGGAACACTGGACGACGTGGCTATCGCCCCAAGCAGGCGCAGCGTCTGGCGGTGGAACGTCGTGCGCCGAATGCACGGACGATAGACGATGCGACCTGGCGATTTGCCCAAGCGCGGTTGCGGGAAGATTGGAGTCCGGAACAGATCAGCAATCATGCGGCCATCAGTATCGAAACCGTGTACCAGCGGGTTTATGCAGACAAACGGGCAGGCGGTTCGCTGTGGCAACACCTGCGTTGCCAGAAGCGGCGCCGGAAGCGCTATGGTCAGCATGACCGGCGCGGCATCATTCCCAACCGGCAATCCATCGAAGAGCGTCCGGTTATCGTCGAGGAGCGCAGTCGGATCGGTGACTGGGAGGCTGACACGATCATCGGCAAGAACCACCGGCAAGCCATCGTCAGCCTGGTTGAGCGCAAATCCGGGTTTACCCTGATCCGCAAGGTGAAGCGCAAAACCGCACGCGCGGTCAGAAAGGCGGCGGTCTCGCTCCTCAAGCCGCACCGGGATAAGGTGCATACGGTGACCTCGGACAACGGCAGGGAATTCTCCGAACATGAGCAAATTGCCAAGGCGTTGCAGGCCGATTTCTACTTTGCGCATCCCTATGCATCCTGGGAGCGCGGAACGAACGAGAATACGAACGGGCTGATCAGGCAGTATTTCCCCAAAAGCCGGGACTTCACCACCATCACACAACAGGAGATCAATGCGGCGATGAAGCGATTGAACAACAGACCGAGAAAACGGCTTGGATTCCTGACACCCAGTCAGGTATTCTTCAAGTCAGGCGTTGCACTTCAAACTTGAATCCGCGTAAGGTGTTTGAATACTACTTGCCACTTTGACGTAAGCTGAATTTCAAAGAGTCCAACGTTTCGTAAAATGTAGGAAGAAACGGAGGATGGAAATGGAGAAGTTACCGAAGGCGGAATACAGTCCGGAATTCAGGGTA
>JAGWMH010000362.1 GCA_028871775.1 Betaproteobacteria bacterium | reverse complement strand
TTATGATCTGCTGACCTGCACGCTGGCAGCGCTTTGATACGGTACATTCCGTCGCACTTGAACCATGTCAGCCACACGCGGGCCGTCAGACCCGGCTCACCTCCCGGAAGGAAGGCAAGGCGGCGTTACGGCGGGCCAAACAGAAACCAGTACGACAGCGCTTTGTAGATTAACAGATACAACGCAAATTTGTAAACCTCTCTGTGCTGCTCCGGCAGAAACACATAAAGCGGGAACTTCGGCAGGGCGGGCGAACGAGTGCGTTGAAGATGCACTTGCAGCTATGGCAGCGATAGCCGCCATTTATCGTTATCTCATACACCCCCAACACCTGTTGTTGCTGCCATCCAGTAGCACAGGCGGGTCTGCCATCAGTTCTCTAGCAGTGTGATGTTATCTGGCAGCGTGTATTAGATGATTGAGGAAGAATGTGAGCCTCGGGCATAGCCAAGTTGACCATCCGGCTGAAGTTCGAGATGAGCGTGGCCGCTCGCATGGATTTCATCCTGCCTCACGCAGGCATGGAACCACCACCCAGAAACAAGCGGTGAAAATTGTCCGTGGTGGCGCGACCGACTTCCGCCAGCGGAATTTCGCGCAGCCTGGCAATCTCTTCCGCCACATGTTTCACGTATGCGGGCTGGTTGAGCTTGCCGCGATAAGGTGCGGGTGCGAGGTAAGGCGCATCGGTTTCGATCAGCATGCGCTCCAGCGGCATGCGCCGGGCGACTTCCTTGATTTGCGTGGCATTCCTGAAGGTGACGATGCCGGAAAAGGAAATATAAAAACCCATTGCCAGCGCGGCTTCGGCCACTTCCCATGTTTCGGTGAAGCAGTGCATCACCCCGCCAATCTGGTTCGCACCCTCCTCCGCCATGAGACGCAAAGTATCCGCCGCCGCCTCGCGGGTATGAATGATGAGAGGTTTGCGGCTTTCACGCGCGGCGCGGATGTGGGTGCGAAAGCGTGCGCGCTGCCACTCCAGATCGCCCTTCAGGCGGAAATAATCCAGGCCGGTTTCTCCGATGGCGATGACCCTGGGATGCTGCGCCAGCCCGACAAGGCGGGCAACATCAGGCTCTTCGGCGCCTTCATAATCGGGATGCACGCCGACCGAGGCGAAGATGTTCGGATGCTGTTCGGCGAGCGCCAGCACCTGTGGAAAATCCGCCAGGTTGACCGAAACACACAGCGCGCCAACCACCTCGTTATGCCGCATTTGCGCCAGCACATCGGCGATGTTTTCGGCCAGCTCGGGGAAATTGATATGGCAGTGGGAATCGATGAACTGCATGGCTAACTATGATTACCCAAGCACAAACTGGCAATAGGAAAACAGCAGCGACTCCAGAAACAGCCTGGGATTGAGCGTATGCTGCGCCTCGCGTTTCGCCGTTTGCAGATGCTTTTGCAGGAGCGCCAGGCTTAACGGGGCAAGCGGCTCGACCAGTTTCTTGATGGTTGCTTCTTCGCCGAGGTGATAGCGCAGTTTGCCCGCCAGCTTCATCGAACTCAAGTCATAACACCACTGTTGCAGCCACTGC
>JAGWMH010000361.1 GCA_028871775.1 Betaproteobacteria bacterium | reverse complement strand
ACATAAACATCCTGGTAAATTACTTTCGGGAAGAACACGGCATCCCGTCCATCGTGCATATCTGCGGCGATGTGCGCTGCCTCGGCATACTGTTATCCGAGATTGCCGCCGAATCCATCAGCGTGGATGCAATGGTCAGTATAAATACGCTCAAGGAACTCGCCCCCGCCAAAGTATCGATGGGAAACGTAAGCACATATTTGCTGGAAAAAGGCGCACCGGGCGACATCACAAAACACGGCGAACGGTGTCTGAAGGTCGGGGTGGATATCCTTGCTCCGGCCTGCGGCATCAGCCCCAAAACTTCGGTTGCAAATATCAAGGGGCTTTCGAGAGCCGCCCTTGAAGCCCGTTCAACCGTAGCACTGTAAACAGGTTGCAAGGACAGACGATGGGCAAAGTAGAAATCAGGTTTTTGCCACAAAACAAAGTGGTGGATGCGGCTATAGGTTCCTGCCTCATGCAAGTGGCGCGAGACGCCTTTATAGATATTGAGTCGTCATGCAGCGGCAAAGGCACTTGCGGTAAATGCCTGGTCCAACTTGTTGATGGCGGAGCAGGCGAGCCCCATCCAGAAGAGATCAAGCATATCAGCAGTGAAAACCTCGCTCAGGGGGTGAGGCTGGCCTGCCGCTTGAAAGTCACCGGCGTGGCCGACTACCAGGTGCTGGGTGTGGGCGGGAAAAAACACCGCATCCTGTCCGAAGGGCTGATGCCGGAGTTCAGCCTGAATCCGAACATCCGCAAGGAATACATCGAGCTTGAAAAGCCGAAGCTGGAAGACAATCTGGACGACGTTTCGAGGATTGAACGGGCAATCGGACTCGACTTTAGCGAAAGGCTTCCGCTCTCCCTGCTGCAACAAATCCCCGGCGTGTTGCGTAGCAGCGGGTTCAAGGCAACTCTGGTATTGGCGGGCGATGATCTTGTCGGCATCGAACCCGGCGATACCACCTCCCTTTGTTACGGCGCGGCGGTAGATATCGGCACCACGACGGTGGTGGTCTCCCTGGTGAATCTTGTCACCGGCGAAGAATTGGCCGCGTGCACGATGATCAACCCGCAGAAGAACCACGGCCTCGACGTGTTGAGCCGCATCCAGCATGTGCGGGAGCATCCCGGCGGGCTTGATGAATTAAGCCGCATGGTGCGGGAATGCATCGATTCACTGATCGGCGAGGCTTGCAAAGATGCGGAAGTGGAGCGGCGCAACATTTACGAGATAACGGTGGCGGCGAATTCCACGATGATGCATTTTTTTCTCGGCGTCGATCCGTCGGGCATCGGAAAGTCTCCGTATGTTCCCGCCTTCTCGCAAGGCGTGGATGTCCCGGCGCGGGAACTGGGGCTTGCCATATCGCCATTCGGTACAGTCTACTGTCTGCCGTCTGTTTCCGCGTATATCGGTGCTGACATCGTGGCGGGAATCCTCTGTGCGGAACTGGCCGACAAGGACGAGCGGGCGCTATTCATCGACATCGGCACCAATGGCGAAATCGCCTTCAGCTCGAAGGACAGGATATGTTCCTGCTCCACGGCGGCAGGCCCGGCGCTGGAGGG
>JAGWMH010000066.1 GCA_028871775.1 Betaproteobacteria bacterium | reverse complement strand
TGCTGTTTCGGGGGTCACTTAACTCTTGGAAAATCCAGTCACATGACGTTAACTTCTGGCTTGCGGACATTATAAAGCCCATATTGTACCTTTGCAGAGATTCCTTCATGTTCCATGTCATTCTGTATCAGCCGGAAATTCCGCCGAACACCGGCAATATCATCCGCCTGTGCGCCAACACCGGGGCACGGTTGCACCTGATACGCCCGCTCGGTTTCGGGCTGGATGACAAACAGTTGCGCCGTGCCGGGCTGGATTACCACGAGTACGCCAATGTGCGCGTGCATGATGACATCAAAGCCTGCCTGCAAACATTGCCCGGAGTGCGCCTGTTTGCCTTTACCACCAAGGGCGCACGGGCCTATCACGAGGCGCGCTATCAAGCCGGGGATGCCTTGCTGTTCGGTCCGGAAAGCCGCGGCCTGCCAGCGGACATATTGGGGTCATTAACGCGGGAGCAGCGCCTGCGCCTGCCCATGCTGCCGCATAACCGCAGCCTGAATCTATCCAATACCGTGGCGGTGGCGGTATTCGAGGCCTGGCGTCAGTGCGGGTTTTTTCAGGGTGAATAGTGATGGGTGATGAGTGCGCAGGTATTACCCATCACCATTCACCTGTCACTGATTCATGAATTCGGAATTTGGCGCGCGGTTGAGCAAGGATTCCACCGCGCTCGCCGCCGGAACTTGCTCGTACAGCACGCGATAAACAGCCGCACAGATCGGCATCTCCACGCCCAGCCGCTGCGCCAGCTGGTGCACTTCGCGCACGGTATAGACACCCTCCGCCACGTGGCCCAGTTGCTGCAGGATGTCCGGCAAGGTTTGCCGCTGTGCCAGCAGCATGCCGACCTGGCGGTTGCGCGACAAATCGCCGGTGCAGGTCAGGATCAAGTCGCCCGCGCCGGACAGGCCGCCCAGCGTTTCCGCACGGCCCCCCAATTTCAACCCCAGCCGCGTCATCTCGGCCAGCCCGCGCGTAATCAGCGCCGCGCGCGCATTGTGCCCGAAGCCCAGGCCATCGGAGATGCCCGCGGCGATAGCCAACACGTTCTTGACCGCGCCGCCCACTTCGACTCCGGCCACGTCGGTGCTGGAATAAATACGCAAGCGCGCATGATGCAGTGACTGTGCCGCCTGCCTGGCAAACTCGCCATCCCCGGAAGCCAGCGTCAGCGCGGTGGGCAAGCCATGCGCCACTTCCAGCGCGAAGCTCGGGCCGGACAGCACGCCACGGGGAAAAGTATGCGGCAGGGTTTCCTCCGCCACCTGATGCGGCAGTTGCGCGGTGCCCGCCTCGAAACCCTTGCACGCCCAGATCACCTTTATCGGCGCAGGTCGTTGTGCGATCTGGCGCAAGGTGGTGCGCAATGCGGAAGTGGGCACAACTACCAGCGCCAGCTCTGCATCGGCCAATGCTGCATTCAGGTCGGTGGCAAGTTGCAGTTCCTGCGGCAGCGCTGCCTCCGGCAGATAGCGCTGGTTGCGGTGGCTGGCGGACATTGCCGCAGCTTGCGCCGCATCGCGCGCCCACAAGGTGACGCGATGGCGCGCCGACAGGCTGATGGCAAGCGCGGTTCCCCATGCACCGGCACCGAGTATGGCGACATTCATGGCATCAGTGATACCGGAAAATCAACCGCCCCACACATCGGCAGTCCCGACATAGCCTGTCGCGCCATCCTGATGGCGCACCTTGATCCAGCCGGCGCCCGTATTTTCCAGCCATTCCAGCGCCACCTGCTGGCGCGCCTGGAAAACCACTGCGGCGCCAATTTCAGGTGCCTGGCGTATGGCGGCAAGGGCGGCCGTCACCACCACGAAGCGCTTGCTGCTCAAGGCGCGCTTTTCTATCCATGCCAGGCCGCCCGAGCTGTCGCGCACCTTGACCCAGTTATCCAGGTTGACCACCTGCTCCAGCGGCAGGTAGCGGCTGACGACAAATATTTTCTTAGCCTTGAGCGAGGGGGCGTCGTAGAGAGTGGCGGTACCGTCCGCGACCGACACATAATCCATTGCGTGGGCGGAGCCTGCTGCGGCCAGCAGCGCAACGGAAAAAATCAGGGCGGCGCGGATGCTCATGCTTTGGCGTGATTTCAGTGTGTGGTGGCGGGTACCGCTTCCACCCGTTGTTGTTTCTGCTGCTGGTACAGCGCGTCGAAATTGAGCGGGCTGAGCAGCACCGGCGCAAACCCGGCGCGCACCGACACGTCAGACACCACCTCCCTGAGATAGGGATAGAGGATATTGGGGCAGACGACCCCCAACACCGGATCCAGCTCTTCCAGCGGCAAGTTGTGTATCTTGAAAATACCCGCCTGCTTGGCCTCGATCAGGAACATCACCTTGTCCTTTTCCGCCAGCTTGGCGGTAACCGTAACGGTGATGGTCACTTCAAATACCCCTTCATCAATGGTGCTGGCCTGGCTGTGCAACTGCAAATCAATCTGCGGGCTCTCGCGTTCCAGGAAAATGGCCGGCGCGTGCGGTATCTCCAGCGACAGATCTTTTACGTACAGCTTCTCGATGCTGAACAGGGGTTGCTGTGGTGCAGTTGCTTCGCTCATTATTTTTTCCTTAAATTTTCCGAATCAATCACCGGCTACGGCATTCAATAGCCCGGTCAATTCACCGCTGCGTTCCAGCGCAGCCAGGTCGTCATAGCCGCCGACATGGTGTGTACCGATGTAAATTTGCGGCACGGTGCGCCGCCCGGTTTTTTGCATCATCACCATGCGCAGTTCCGGTTGCAGGTCAACGCGGATTTTCTCGATTTCCGCCACTCCCTTGGCACGCAGCAGGCGTTCAGCCCGCACGCAATAGGGGCATACTTCGGTGCAGTACATCAGCACCCGCGAACTCATTTCTCCAACGGCAAGCCTGCCTTCTGCCAAGCCAGCACGCCCCCCGCCAGATTATACACTTGACCGAAACCCTGCTTGCCCAGCAGCGCACAGGCTGCGGTGGTGCGCTGCCCGCTGCGGCATACCACCACGATGGGGCGCTCGCGATAGCGTTCCAGTTCGCCGATGCTTTCGCTGAGTTTGCCGAGCGGGATCAGCCTGGAATTCAGGATATGCCCCGCATTGAATTCGTTCTCTTCGCGTATATCCAGAACGAGTGCATTCTTGTGGTTGATCAGTTGCAGCGCCTCGGCAATACCCGCTTGTTTCACCCCGCGCAGGCGGTTGCCAAATAGCGGCCACAGCAGCATCACGCCGCTCAGGCACGCCACCAAAACCAGCCCGATGTTATCCCGTATGAACTGCACGCTGCCTCTCCTCGTATTTTTGGAGCGCGAATTCTAGCAGAGCGGCAAAGTGCGCGGGGTCTTTCCGCGCCAGGGTGCGCAATTCCTCACTTGCCCTCGGGAAATCGCCGGGATAGGACCAGATCGCGCGCTCCATCTGCAATTGTGCAGCAGCCTGTTCACCGGACAGCGCCAATAACAGCGCCTCACGATACACCACCGGGCTGATCGGCACGAAATGCATCACGCTCTCGTTCAATGCCCGCCTGTCGGCAAGATGGTCGGCACCCACTTCTATCATCGAACTCATAAACAATTCAGTATAAGGTTGCAGCAACGATTGGCCGTATAGCGCCGTCAGTTTTTCACGCACGCGGTTTGAATATTCGCTGTCTGTTGCAGATGCCGGGCGCATGGCCAGCACCTTTTCCATATTACGGTAGCCATGCAGCATCTGCTGTAATGACATCACGCCAAGCAGCAATATGGCTGCGATCGACCAGCGTCCCACACCGCGCAATTCCAGGCGATAGGTGGTGTTTTCAAACATGCCCAGTGCGAGCGCCGCCACGCCCAGGAAATAGGCATACCACAGCGGATATTCCAGCAGGCTGTGGATGCCCAGCACGGCAAGCAGGCCATATCCCCACCAGTGGTAAATGCTGCATTGCGCACGGCGTGCCTGCCAGAGCCACAGCACCAGCGCGCCCAGCAGAATAAGCAGACCGGCCAGGCCCATTTCCGCGGCAATCTGCAGCACGAGATTATGCGCATTGTTATACAGACCGGTGATGCCGGTGTTGCGCAGCACCGGCCCCAGCTGAAAATGCTGCCAGGCAAACTGGCCGAATCCCGCGCCCAGCAAGGGGAATTGGGTAAAGATCAGCCACGCTTCGTGCCATATATACAGGCGAATGCTGCCACTGGTTACGGCGCCGTTGCTGCCAAACTCCTCGGCCAGGCGCTCCATGGTGGTTACACTGCCGGTAGATCCCGCCAGCCAGGGGATCTGCACCACGAAGTGCATCAAGCCGAACCCCAGCAACAGCGCAAGGCTGTAATGCAGCAACGGCAAGCATGACTTGTCCACCCGCATGGGGTACGCCGTGGTTGTACCAAAGGCAGGCAATCCACTACGCAGCAAGCTGCGTGTGGAATTGACACTAAGGGGCTGAAGCCCCAACAACACACGCAGCACCCGCAAGGGGTAGACCGGCGGGTTCCCGGAGTCTTCGACTCCACCCTTCCGCTCGCGCCGCTGCCACAGGAAAGCCATAGCGGCCATGCACAGCAGGTACAGCCAGGCGCTGCGCGAGCCGCTCAATACCAGCACAAACAGCAACGGCGCGGCCAGCACTGCCACCTGCCATATGCGCAGCCGCCAGTGCAGGTGCAGCAGGCCGAGCGAGATCAACCCCAGCGTGATGTAATCAGCGAAGTGATTGGGTTGCGCCATGTTGCCAAACACAGCGGAACCAGTCTTGACTACTACCACGGTATCAAGAAACGTGTGCCAGCGATAATGCTGCAACACACCAACCAGGGCGTTCGATTCCGCCCCCAGCAGCAGAAATGCGGCCAGCGCGGTAGCCAGCACGGGCAGGCCCAACTCTTCGCGCAGCCGATGGCCGAGCATGATCAGCAGCGCCGCCCACAGCAGATACAGGGCATACAGCAGGGCCTGGTTAAGATAGCCTATCTTGCCGAAAGCAAACTGCACCAGGACAAGCAGCATCAACCCCATGGGCAGCAGGACGCTGCGCGGGATTTCCGGCTGCCGCCAATAGCGTTGCGTCACCAGCAGGGGCATGGCGCACAAGCCGAGCACCACCGCTCCCCATTCCTGATAAAACGTGGTAATTGGATAGGCGTGGTAGAAATACAGAAAGGGCAAGACCCACATCAACCCGGCGCATGCCAGGCTGGCGTGAGCCAGACCGATCCTGGGGAAACGCTGCCGGAGTGCTGCGAGCGACGCGAACTGCACCATTCTTAGCCGGCGCTCCCATTGCTGCCAGGCTTTGCCATAGTGCTATTGCGCGTGCAGCAAGGTGCAAACCCACCTGCTTCCATGGCGAAGCCCACATAATTGAGTGCGGCGGATTTTACTGGAATTTCTTGTACAGGGTGGCGTAATACAAAACCGGGATCACCACCAGCGTCAGGACGGTGGAGACCAGGATGCCGAAAATCAGGGAAATCGCCAGCCCGTTAAAAATCGGGTCATCCAGAATAAACAGCGCACCCAGCATTGCCGCCAGCCCGGTCAGGACGATGGGCTTCGCACGCGCACTGGCTGCCGCAATCACGGCACGTTGTAGATCTACTCCTTCAAGCAATTGCAGATTGACGAAGTCCACCAGCAGGATCGAATTGCGCACGATGATCCCGGCCAGCGCGATCATGCCGATCATCGAGGTCGCGGTAAATTGCGCACCGAGCAGCGCGTGTCCCGGCATCACGCCGATGATGGTGAGCGGGATCGGCGCCATGATGACCAGCGGCACCAGATAAGACTTGAACTGCGCCACCACCAGCAGGTAGATCAGCACCAGCCCCACCGCATAGGCGATGCCCATGTCGCGGAAGGTCTCGAAGGTCACCTGCCATTCACCGTCCCACTTCAGCGCGTAGCCGGCGTAGGGATCGCTGGGTTGCCTGAAGTAGTAGCTCTCCAGGTTGCCGCCCTGCTCCAGTGCCGTGCCGCTGAGCTTGCCGTTGATGCCGAACATGCCGTACAGCGGACTATCCAGTTTGCCCGCCATGTCGCCGAATACATACACCACCGGCAGCAAATCCTTGTGATAAATCGGGTAGTCGCGCTGCACCGGAATCATCTGCACCACCTCGGAAAGCGGCACCAGCACGCCATCGCGCGCGCGCACCTTGAGTTTCAGCACCTCATCAATACGGCTGCGCCGTTCGGCAGGCAGGCCGATGCGCAACGGCGGCGCGTATTTTGCGCTGGCATCATGCAGCGAGGCGACATCCTGGCCGGACAACGCCACGCCGATCACATCCACGATGTCGCGCGGTGCGACACCCAGCAACGCCGCCTTGCTTTGCAACACTTGCAGCAACAACTTGGGCGCGGGTTCCGTGACAGTATCGTCGATGCCGACGATGCCTTCGGTCTTGCCGAATTGCTCACGCACCTTGGCGGCAACCTTGCGCGCGCCCTCGTAATCCGGCCCGTAAATTTCCGCCACGATGGGCGACATCACCGGCGGGCCGGGCGGCACTTCGACCACCTTCACCTTCGCACCCCGGCTGCTGGCGATTTTCTGTATCGGCTCCAGCACAGCGGTGGCGATCTCATGGCTGCTGCGGCTGCGATGGTGCTTGTCGCGCAGGTTGACCTGGATGTCGCCCTGCTCCGCCGCGCTGCGCAGGTAATACTGGCGCACCAGACCGTTGAAGTTGATCGGCGAAGCCGCCCCCGCGTAAGCCTCGTAATCGGTGACTTCCGGCACGGTCGCCAGATAGCCGCCGATCTCGTGCAGCACCGCACTGGTCTGCTCCAGTGCGGTGCCGGTAGGCATGTCCACCACCACCTGGAATTCAGACTTGTTGTCGAACGGCAGCATTTTCAGTATCACCAGCTTCACCACCCCCAGCGACACCGCCAGCAGCAGACCACCGATAATCGCCAGCCACAGCATGCGCCGCGCCGGCTTGCCATGTACGCCGTTCAGGAACGGGCTCAACCGCGCGCGGAAGAAACGAGTAATAGCGGTATCGCGCTCATCCTGCACTGTCTCATGATGCGCGCCCGCCAAACGCAGCACCAGCCACGGCGTGATGACGAACGCCACCGCCAGCGAGATCAGCATGCCCATGCTGGCATTGATCGGGATCGGGCTCATGTACGGCCCCATCAAGCCGCTGACGAAAGCCATCGGCAACAATGCGGCGATCACGGTGAAGGTCGCCAGGATGGTCGGGCTGCCCACCTCGTCGACCGCCTCTGGAATGATCTCGGATAACGATTGATGCGATGCCAGTGCGCGACGACGATGGATATTTTGGCTCTGGCCGCCCGCATCCGCGGGCTTCACGTCGGTTTCGCCGACATGAGCCTCCGCCGAAACATTCATTGCCATCGAGCGATGGCGATGAATGTTTTCAACAACCACAATCGCGTCATCAACCAGGATCCCGATGGAGAAAATCAGCGCGAACAGCGACACGCGATTCAGCGTGAACCCCCACGCCCACGAGGCAAACAGGGTCGCCGCCAGTGTCAGCAGCACCGCGATGCCGACCACCAGCGCCTCGCGCCGCCCCATGGCGAACCACACCAGGGCGACCACCGCCAGGGTGGCAAACAGCAGCTTCTTGATCAGTTTCATCGCCTTGTCGTTGGCGGTCTCGCCGTAGTTGCGTGTGGTGCTGACCTGCACATCGGCGGGAATCACGCTACCCTTGAGTTCATTCACCCGCGCCAGCAATCTGTCGGCTATTTCAACCGCATTCGCGCCGGGTTTTTTGGTAATCGCCATCGTCACCGCGGTGAATTCGCCCCTGGCCCTGATCTGCTTGTCTTCGGCAGCCGGCCCCGTCCCCATCCACACATAACTGCCCGGCTGATCCGCTCCGTCCTGCACACTGGCGATGTCGCGCAGAAAAACCGGCTTGCCGCCGGACACGCCGACCACCAGCTGTTGCACTTCATTGGCATCGTTCAAAAAGTTGCCGGTCTGCACCAGCACTTCGCGGTTGCCTTGCACCAGATTGCCGGCGTTTTGCGAGACATTGGCGGATTGCAATGCCGCGCGCACATCCTGAACCGAAAGCTGGTAGGCATTCAGGCTCTCCGGATCGAGCAGCACCCGCACCATGCGTTGCGTCGCCCCCAAGGTTGTTACTTCGCGCGTTCCCGGGACGCGCTTTAATTCGGCTTCAATGGCATGTGCCACCTGGGTTAATTCGATACTGCCGCCCACCGCCTGTTCGCGCCATAAGGTGAACGCGACCACCGGCACATCGTCGATGCCCTTGGCTTTGATGATGGGCTGCAAAACCCCCAGTGTCGGCGGCAGCCAGTCTGCATGGGAATGAATGACGTCATAAAGCTTGACCAGCGAGGGAATGTGCTGCTCGCCTACCTTGAACTGCACGGTAAGTATCGCCATGCCGGGCTGTGACACAGAGTACACGTGATCCACCCCGGCGATCTGCGCCAGCACCTGCTCGGCGGGCGTCGCCACGGTATTCGCCACATCCTGGGCGGATGCGCCGGGATAGGCGATCAGCACGTTCGCCATGGTGACGTTGATCTGCGGTTCTTCCTCGCGCGGCGTCACCAACACCGCAAACAAGCCCAGCAGCACCGCCACCAGCGCCAGCAGCGGCGTCATCTGCGAATGCAGGAAGAATTTTGCGATACGTCCCGAGATACCCATTGATATTTACTCTCGAAAATTACTCAACCCCAAAACCTCAATACAAAACCACAGAGAACACAGAGAGCGCATGAACACTCATAACTTCCCTCCCCCTTCCGGATAGGACATGATCACTGGGCAACCCATAGGTTTTCTCTGTGACCTCTGTGTTCTCTGTGGCTAAAGGTTGTTTCATTTCGACCGGCTCAAAGCCATTCCCGCCTTGAC
>JAGWMH010000065.1 GCA_028871775.1 Betaproteobacteria bacterium | reverse complement strand
ATCGAAGCCCTGAGCAGCGCATTTTCGCGGATACCCACCACCACCCGCTCGCCGACCCTGAGGCCGGCATCGTTGACGAGCTGGAAACGGCGCGCCTCCAGCCGGCTGGCCGTGGTACCGATACCCTTGGAGCCACACGCGGATGCGGAAGCGCAGCCGCCGCAACTGGAACCCGACTCCGGCACCAGCCAGACCATATTGCCCTCCACCGCCACTACCTGGGCAATGCCCTCGACCATCGTGGGAGCGCTGAAATCCGTCATGCTGTCCACAGTTCCACCCATGGTCATGCTTCCACCGTTGAAATCACGCCCTTGGGCGTAACATAGATCGCCTTTTGGCCTCCGCCAGCCTTGAGGATGGCCTGACGGCGTTCGACCGGTGCCAGCAGCATGGCGGTGGAAAGTCCGTCGGCAGCAATGCCGCTGTCTGCCACGACCGAGACCCCCAGCAGTGCCGGTGCGGTGCGCCCGGTGCGGGTGTCGATCAGATGGGTAAAGGTGCCTGCTGAATCGAACAGGGTGCCGTAACCGCCCGAGGTGGAGACGCATTTGTCCACCACATCCAGCGTGACGACCGTGCGGCTCGGGTCGGCGGGGTTGGCAATGCCGATGCGCCACGCGGAGCCGTCCGGCTTGGCCGACAGCGCGCGCGGCTCGCCCATATCCACCAGCATACGATCGAAGCCGTGGGCGCGCAGCACATCGGCGACGCGGTCGGTGATATAGCCCTGCGCGCCGCTGTTCAGCGTCAGCCCCATGCCGGGGCGGGAGAAGGAAACGCGTTTGCGCCCGGCATCCACCTCGACTGCGCGCCAGTCCACCAGGGCAAGCGCGGCGGCGAGATCGCGCGGCGCGGGTCCGGCTGGATCGGGATTGCTTGCGGTGAAGTGGCGGAAATAGGTTTGCCACACCGGCTGGATGGTGGGGTCATACACGCCGTCGCTGATGCTGGCCAGCGACAGGGCGCGCGCAAGCATGGCGATGAAATCGTCCGGTGCGTTTTCGAGCACGCCTTCGCGGTTGAGTTTCGAGATGGAACTGTCCGCGCGGTAAACGCTGAAGATCGCCTCCAGCCGCTTCAGTTCGTCCAGGCCGGCAGCGATGGCGGCGCGCGCCTGAGCCTCATCGGTGTGGTAAAGCTGGATGGAGGCCGGCGCGCCCAAGGCGGTGCCATCCCAGCGCACCGGCCTGGCCTGGGCCCCGCCCGCTTTCAGCAACAACGGCATGCCTGCGGCAGCGGCAATGAAAGTGATAAAGCGGCGGCGCGATATGACAGTAGACATAAGGTGCGATCTCACAATTAATCCCCTGCCTGCTCGGGGCGGTTGAATCCTTGTTTACAATAGCGATGACACTAACGGGCACCTAACAAAAAAAATGCGATTCCGCGGGCTGCAACGGTACCCTGCGCCGCATGGATAAGAACCACAGCTGAATTTGCGCGCTACGCTGAGCCTGCACGGAAGAGACAACACGATGCTTCAAGCGTTCAATAAGCAAGTTCACCGGTCAAATTATATTGCAGTGCTCAAACTTAGGGAAGCTGTTGCAGCAGATTTGCACCATTCCCACATATTCCGTGTGGCTATCTCGGTATCGGGAAGCGACCACCTTATGAGAACAGTGCCCCTGTCCGCATCACGTTTATTTGTGTCAAACAGGGATTTCATGAATAATTTCTTCTATCTAAAAATGGAACGCGTGATATCCATGCAATCAGCAATGCCCACCAAGGAAATTGTCCTGAATATGCTGCATAACGTCATCGACCCGGAGGTCGGCATGAACATCGTCGATCTGGGCCTGGTATACGGTGTGGAAATTTCGGGCAACAAACTGCGGGTCGACCTGACCATGACCACACCGGCTTGCCCGATGGGAGACATGATACTCAATGATGCGCGGAGAGCCTTGGCAGGGCTGGTGCCGGCGGATGCCGAAATTGACATTAATCTGGTGTGGGAACCCCCGTGGAGCCCGGACAAAATGAACGAGCAGGCACGCGATTATTTCGGCTGGGATTAAGCACCATGGTGACGATTGCAAACACCAGCCCCACCGTCCGCCATGCACACCGCCTGAACCGGAAATGACTGCGCACTCAGGTGACTTGGGCGTTCCGTTCCGCCTGCCGTTATTGATTCTTGGCTTCGTCTCCCTCGCATCGGGTGTATTGGCCGGCCTCGCACGCCTGGGCTGGAATGTGCCGCTACCCTCGGCACAACTGGTTCTGCTGCACGGGCCGCTGATGGTGAGCGGCTTCCTCGGCACCGTCATCGGCCTGGAGCGGGCTGTTGCACTGGGTTACCGCTGGGCCTATGCCGGCCCGTTGTTGACCGGGTTGGGCGGTGCCGCCCTCCTGCTTGGCTTTCCACCTTCCGCGGGCGCGACAGCCATGGCGCTCGGCAGCGCCGTGCTGTTCACCGGTACCACCCTGATCATGCTGCGCCAGCGCGAGCTGTTCATGGTCACCATGGTGCTCGGCGCAGCCAGCTGGCTGGCCGGCAATCTGCTGTGGCTGGCCGGCACTCCGGTGCCGGGAGTGGTAGCGCTGTGGATAAACTTTCTGGTGCTGACCATTGCCGGTGAACGGCTGGAGCTATCGCGCTTCCTGCCCCCTTCACCCGGCGCCAAACAAATCTTTGCGGCCATCCTTGCCGTGCTTATGGCGGGCGGCATCCTCAGCGCAACAGGTGCAGGCATGGTCATGTATGGCGCCGGGCTGCTCGGGCTGGCGCTGTGGCTGCTGCGTCAGGACATCGCGCGCCGCACGGTAAAGCAACAAGGGCTGACCCGTTTCATCGCCGTGTGCCTGCTCTCCGGCTATGCCTGGCTCGCCTGCGGCGGCATCATGCTGCTTGCCGCTGGCGGTCTGACCGGCATGGCCTACGATGCGGTGCTGCATGCCATCCTGATCGGCTTCGTGTTTTCGATGGTGTTCGGCCACGCGCCAATAATTTTTCCCGCCGTGGTGCGGGTCAGGATGCCTTATCACTGGACTTTCTACCTGCCGCTGCTGGTGCTGCATGCGTCACTGCTGATGCGCCTCGCCGGCGACGGATTGACTCTGCCCGGACTGCGCAGCTTCGGTGGATTGTTGAATGCGGCTGCGCTGGTGTTATTCATCCTGAGCACCGTCAGCAGTGTGATCCGCGGCTTCGGTGCAGGCAGGAGTCAATCAGGAAAATAATCTCCGCAGTGCCGCAGGCTGATCAGCTCGGTTCCCGATATTGATTTTCCAGCAACCCGGCTTGCGCCGCAGCCAGCCGTGTGATGGGCACGCGGCCTTTCGCCACCGCCATCTTCATCAATTGTCCCACGCCCTTGATGTCCAGCACCTCGAACGGGTTGTCTTCCAGAATGCCGGTCTCGTTGTAAGCGGGCAGGAATTTATTTTCCGCACCCTCGCGGCTGAAGGAAAACGTTGCCTGGGTTAGGCGGGGGATGATAAACCCCACCATGCCCGTTTTCCTGACCCCAATCCTCAGAAATAATTTATACCGGCTTTGACCGTTTGTCGTTTGTATGTTTCCACTCATCGGTAATTGATTGAACTTAATGTTCAGCCCTACCTAGAATCCACTTGAATTCAGGAAGGCTCACCCGTTTTTCTACGGCAAGAAATAAAACCGCTACCACATGGCCAAGATTCTTATCATTGATGATGACGTAACCACATGTAATCTAGTCAAGGCATATCTGACCAAGCTCCAGCATGAAACCCATGTTGCAACCGACGGCATCAAGGGAGTGATCACTGCGCTGGACAATTGCCCTGATATGGTGCTGTGCGACATCGGAATGCCGAAGCTCGACGGATTCGGGGTGCTCGCCGCGCTACGCAACGACTCGCGTACTGCAAAGCTGCCTTTCGTTTTTCTCACAGCGAACGAAGATCGGGAAAATCTGCGCCGCGCAATGCGCAACGGAGCGAAAGACTATCTCGTCAAACCGGTGACACCGAAAGATCTGTATGAGGCGGTAGACAGTTGTCTGGGTCGACGCGACGTGCCGATAAGGGCCGCCGACTCACGCAAAACCAAGTCTGGAGAGACTCAAAGCAGGAATGAGGGCTTCACCAAAACCACTATGTTCGCAGGAACCTTCAGCCTTGAAGTTCCCGAAGGATACACCCGCAGGGAAACGCGGGTAGCCACCGTTCTGTTCTCCGATATCCGCAATTTCACCACTTTTTCGGAGATCCTTAAGCCGACCGAAGTGGCGGAAATGCTGCACACATTTTTTACCAAGGCTTGCGAGCCGATTCTCCAGCAAGACGGCTGGGTTGTGAAGATGCTTGGCGACGCGGTCCTCGCCATGTTCGAGCTCGGCGAGGATGAAGAAGATAATCATTGTGCCCGCGGGCTGCGAGCTGCAGTGCTCATGGTACTCGCGGCATCGAATTTCCAGGCCTGGATCGACCATCGCTTCGGCAATCGAGGGCTGCCGCGTTTCGCGATCGGCGCAGGGGTGCATACCGGAGAAGTTGTTATCTGCAACATTGATTCCGGCGAACACCGTGGCCCGACGATCATAGGCGATACAGTCAACGTTGCGGCACGGCTCGAAAGCATGACTAAAGAACTGGGCTGGAGCATCGTGGCAAGCGAGGCGGTGGTTCACGCGGCGGGTGGCCGCATCGAATGGAGCAAGTCCCGAATTACCCACGTGCGTGGCCGCACTGCACCGATGAACGTAATGGAAATCTCGGGCTTCAGGCCGCGCACAGAATCAAACGAGCGCGCGCTTGGCCTCTATCATGATATCCGGCGGGCCATTCTTTCCAACAATGCCGCGATCCAGGCCGCCAACACGTCAGCGAAATCTGTGGATGCCGACAATGCGCAGGCTTTGCCTGAGGTCGACGGTTATCGCGTGCTGCGCAAGATCGGCGAAGGAGGCATGTCCTCGGTCTACCTTGGCGAACACATCAAAGATGGCGGTTTGCAGGTCATCAAGATAATGCCGATAGGCAATGAGGGCAACGCCGACGCGCTGCAGCGCTTTATTCAGGAGTACGCCCTGGTATCGCAGGTGAACCATCGCAACGTAGCGAGGATTTACCAGCAGGGGTTCACCGATTCCAATGCTTTCATCGCCATGGAATACCTGTCTGGCGGCGACTTGCGCGAGAACATCGGCAGCGGCATGGCGCCAACTGTTGCGCTCAGTTACTTATTACAGGCGGCTGCGGCGCTTGAAGCAGTTCACTCAATCGGAATCGTCCACCGCGATCTCAAACCCGCGAATCTGATGCTGCGTGCGGACGGATCGCTTGCTCTGGTCGATTTCGGCATATCCAAGATTATTGCCTGCGACCTGAGTGCAACCAGACAAGGCGATATCCTCGGCACCCCCTATTACCTGAGCCCGGAGCAGGTGCTCTGTAAGGTAGTGGACGCACGTAGCGATATTTATAGTCTGGGCACCGTGTTTTATGAGATGTTGACCGGCAAGAGGCCGTATACCGCAGACAATGCCCAGTCGCTTCTGGCACAGCACGTATCCGCCCCGACTCCAACCTTGCCAAATTCGCTTGCACCATTGCAGGAGCTTCTTGATCGGATGATGGCGAAAAACCCGGACGAGCGGTTTGCCAGCGCGGACGAACTGCGGCAGTTCGCCGTGCGCGCGGCTGCGCGATTCGGCGCCGTCGCCGGAGAAAAGAAACGGCCGCAGGCATCGCAGGACTTCGAGAAGACACAGCCGCTCCCTCGCGCTGCGGGGAGCCAGGGCAGTTCCTGCAGGGGGTCTGTTTGAGACGCTCTGCTCGATATGGTTTATTTCGATAATCAAGGAAAACAGGTGTTCGTTATGTGATATCGCATACAGATAGCTTCCCGAAGGACGCTGTCTGTACGTAAAAAAATACAAATCTGCAAAAGGCAAACCTGTCGAAAGGCAGGGGCGCAAAGTTTCCGGTCTAAAGGGGCTCGCCCCAATGACAGCGGGATTACCAGATAAAGCGCCCACGGGTAGTAGCGTGTCCCCATGCTGCCTGTGCTCACTTGTCCTTCCCCCGCATCCGCCCGGCAACTCCGCAGGTTTGAATCAGTAAATCAGGATTCGAACAGCCGGGGTTTTTTCGCATGCCGAAAAACTCCATGACAGGCGCCACCGGAATGTGTCGCCATACAGAACAGAGACTCTCGATGCAAGATATGAAATTCGATCAGCAAAAGGCTTCCGGAAACACTGGAAAGAAAACCTACCAGGTTGCTGTGGTTGGGTTCAGCCAGACCGAGCGGCTGGTGTTGGGCGGGATATTCGGGCTCGCGGCGCGCCGCGAACCAAGTTTTGTGCCTTTCCAGCCCGGAACCGCCGCGTCACCGGATCTTTTTCTGGTAGATGCGGATGATCAGCGTTGCCCTGATTACCTGCGCGCCATCCCCTTGAAGAGCAAGGCGCCTATTCTGCTTGTCGGTGCAACAGCGCACGGCACGGCGTATCCGGTAATGGCGCGGCCGCTGATGTGGACGCGAACGCTGCAGCAATTCGAACAGACAGTGCGCTCGTCTGCCAACGCCGTAGCGAAACCGAAGAGCAGCGACTGGGTGCTTGTCGTCGACGACAGCCTCGCCGTGCGCAAGTTCATGGAGGCAAAGCTCGCACCTTTCGGTTTTAACGTGGACTACGCCGAATCCGGCGAGCGGGCAATCGGCCTCACCGGCGAGAAGCAATATACCTGCGTATTCCTCGACGTCATATTGCCGGGGGTGGACGGCTACCAGGTATGCAAGATGATCAAGTCAATGAAGTCCGAAACCAAGCGGACCGCAGTTGTAATGCTGACAAGCAAGAGTTCTCCGTTCGACAGGATTCGCGGAACCATGGCGGGTTGCGACGCCTATCTGACCAAGCCTGTTGACGAAGAAAAGCTTCTTGCGGTGATAGCCAAGTTTTTGCCTGTCGCCGGTTCAGTCGGCGCGGGCGAGCAAATCCCGGTTGCAAGGTAATTGCCTGAGGTGTTGCTTAGGGTGTTGTTCAGAATGTTGTTTAATCTTGATAAGGAGTAACGAAAATGGCTGCAAAGAAAATCCTGGTAGTTGATGATGCAAAACCAGACCTGATGAACCTGGAAAAAATCGTCGCGGACGCAGGCTATCAAGTGATCACAGCGACCAGCGGGGAGCAGGCGATGCAAGTAGCCAAAATGGAAATACCGGCGCTCATCTTCATGGACGTGAATATGAAAGAGGTGGACGGGTTCCAGGCGACGCGCAATCTGCAGG
The DNA here is from genome assembly GCA_028871775.1 of Betaproteobacteria bacterium. Taxonomy (GTDB): domain Bacteria; phylum Pseudomonadota; class Gammaproteobacteria; order Burkholderiales; family Gallionellaceae; genus CAITJF01. Next base: position 1,723 of record JAGWMH010000065.1, on the reverse strand, counting down.
CGGACCCGGCGACCAAGGGAATTCCGGTGGTGTTCGTGACCGCCAAGGACCAGAAAGCTGACCGGGTCTGGGCGCAGATGCTGGGAGCAAAGGGCTATGTCACCAAGCCCTATGGCGCCAACCAAATTCTCGATCAACTCAAGGCAGTCTAGAATCCGTGGCTCCATACTCCTTAGCGAGCGACCCGCTCGTTCCCGATGCCACCGCGTTTTTCCTTGATGCGCTGCCACAGGACGAGCCGCCGCCCTCCGGTGGAATCGTCCTCCCATCTGAAGCATTTTCGCTCGCACGTGAACGCGATGACAGCAGAGTATCCAGGTTCGGAATACGGGCTGCCAGTGTTGCCGGGCAGGGGGTTCTGGTCAGCAACCTGAGGTTATTTGTCCGGTTCGATCAGGCGAGCGAGGTGTCGGAGATGGTGCGGCTTTACCGTCTACCCGGAACCCCAAAATGGATTTGCGGACTGGCGAACCTGCACGGCAATCTGGTTCCTGTACTTGATCTTGCCTCCTTCTTCAACCTGCCCTCCGAAGCCAGCGAAAAACCCATGCTTCTGGTTCTTGGGCACGGCGAGGCCGCCGTAGCGTTGATCATCAGCGGCGCCCCCGAGCGGCTGAGATTCGACGACAGCGACCGCATTCCGGCCCCACTGGTGGGAGAACGCCTGCAGCCCTACGTGCCAGGGGCTTTCATGCGCGGTAACGATTTATGGCTGGAACTTGAACATGAGCGATTACTGGGGGCGTTTGCGGCATTGCTTACATCACCAGCTAACAACATTGAGGAGACATGGAAATGAAATTCAGATTTTCTTTTAATGATACGAGCGTCAAGGCGAAATTAGCCGTTGCGATCGCTATTCCGGCCATCGCTTTGGCGTTCATGATCGGGCAAAACACACTGGACGCCTTTCATGAGATCGGCCAATTGAGGATTGTCCAGTCCGATGCAGAACTGCTTGTCAGGACAAGCGCGCTGATCCATGAACTGCAGCGGGAAGGAGAATTCTCGCAACGATACCTGGGCGCAAAAGGGGCGGGAGATACCGCTGAAACGCTGAAGATGCAACGCGCAGAAACCGACAAACGTTACGCCGATTTTCGCACCACAGTAGAGAATATTGAAGTCTCTAAAACGGGTGACGGACCCGTAGAAAGCCTGGGCGCGGCAAGTAAAAAACTCGAGACTTTAATAAGCAAGCGCGGCGATGTTACCGAGCAGAAAATTAGTCAGATCGACCTGCTGCAGCTTTACAACGACACTCTTGGTGCGCTCATAAACGCGGAAGTGCGGATCAGACACGAACGCGAGCAAGTGGACAGAGAGGTTGCAGGTGCCGCACGGGCGTACGTCACCTTGGTGGAGGCCAAAGTGAAGGCCGGGCAAAACCTCGGAGCGGGCATTATTGGTTTCGAAGCAGGCCAGTTCTCTCCCGAAGCATTTCAGGTATTTGCGGCCCGTGCAGCAGAAACGAACAAGCTGTTCTCCTATCTGTTCGAAATCGCTTCGCCATCCGCGAAGGGAATTTGGGAAAAAGCGAACGCAAGCAAAGAACTCAAAACAATGAATGAAGTGATACCACGGGCCTTGCAAGTCGGCGCAGGCGCACCCTTGTGGTTGTCTGGCGAGGAATGGTTCCGCTTGTCAACCGCCCGTAACAACGTGCTGAAGGAAGTCGAAAAAGAATTTGCGTCGGAGCTGGAACAGACAACATCCAGGCGTG
>JAGWMH010000360.1 GCA_028871775.1 Betaproteobacteria bacterium | reverse complement strand
TGTCGAGACTGCTGGTTGCTTCGTCGAACAGCAATATCTTCGGGCGTTTGAGCAAGGCGCGGGCAATCGCTATGCGTTGCTTCTGTCCGCCGGATAAACCTACACCGCGTTCGCCGATGCGGGTCTGGTAACCCTCTGGCAGTTTCTCGATGGCGTCATGAATTTCCGCCAGCTTGCAGGCCTGCACCACTTGCTCGAAGGTGGCGTGCGGGTCGGCGAGGATCAGATTTTCATACAGCGTGCCGGAAAACAGGATGGTTTCCTGCGGCACCACGCCGAAGTGATGGCGCAGTTCGTTGGCGGAGAAGTGGCGGATGTCGTGATCGTCAATGTGAATGCCGCCCTCGGTCGGCAGATAAAAGCCCTGCAGCAGTTTGGCGAGCGTGCTCTTGCCGGAACCGGATGGCCCCATCAGGGCGATACATTGCCCCGGTGCGATGGTCATGTTGAAGTTCTGGTACAGGTAAGGCAGATTTTCCGCATAACGGAAGCCGAGATTGCGGATTTCCACCTTGCCGTGCCCGCCGCCTTCCCGTGCTGGCAGCAGTGAATACGGTTCGGCGGGCGCGTGCATGACATCGCCCAGCCGTTTGACGGCAATGCTGGCCTGCTGGAACTCCTGCCACAATCCCACTATGCGCAGCACCGGTTGCGACAGGCGCCCGGCGAACATCTGAAAGGCCACCAGCATGCCGATAGTGAAATCCTGGGTGCTCATCACCAGCCATGCACCCAGACACAGGATGGCCAGCGTCATCAGTTGCTCCAGCGTATTCGCGGCCACGTTGTAGCTATTGAACAGTTGCCGTGAGTTGAATCCTGCTTCCAGATAGCTGGCCAGATATTCGCCGTAGCGCGACACCACCTGCGGTTCCATTTGCAGGGATTTGACCGTTTCCATGCCGGATACATATTCGGTGACAAAGGCTTGATTGCGCGCACCGAGCAGGAACTGGTGATTCAGCCGTTTGCGCAGCAAGGGAGTGATCGCCATGCTCAACAGTGCAACCAACAGCAGCATGGACAGCGCTGCCACGGTGAGCATCCAGCTGTAGTAAATCATGATCGCCAGGAAGATTACCAGAAACGGCACATCCAGTATCAGCGTGACCGCCGCGCCGCTCACAAACTCGCGGATGCTGTCGATGCCGCGCAGGCGCGCCACCAGTGTGCCGGTGGAGCGGTGCTCGAAGTAGCGCAGCGGCAGCCTGAACAGGTGCGCAAACACCTGGGCACCCAATACCGAATCGATGCGGTTGCCGGTATGCGCCACCAGATACTGCCGCACCCAGCTCATCACGGCGTTGAACACCATGAAGATGAGCATGCCGACCGCGATCACTACCAACGTGCTCACCGTATGGTGCACGATCACCTTGTCGATGATGATCTGGGTGAACAGCGGTGTGGCCAGCCCCAACAGTTGCAATGCCAGCGAGGCCAGCAGCACATCGCGCCAGACCTTCTTGTGCTTGAGCAATTCCGGCACAAACCAGCGGAAGCCAAATTCCTTTCCCGCCTCGTCCACGCTTTTATCCTTGGGCGCGGCAAATTGCAGCACATGCCCGGCGCAACGCGCCATGAATTCAGCCAGCGGCAATTGTT
>JAGWMH010000359.1 GCA_028871775.1 Betaproteobacteria bacterium | reverse complement strand
TGCGTGCGCAACGGCGGGACGGAGAAAATGAGCATCGCCGCCGCATTTACCGCAGGCGACTCGGACTTCCTGACGGCCGGGCGCAACGGCATTTTTTATGACCGCAAAGGCCGGGACTGGAGTGCCAGCATCGTGCGTATCATCGATCACCCGATCAGCATCCGCCAGGCATTCTGGTCGCCGTACAAAAAATTGATCAAGATGATCGGCGAGCAGACACAAAAGCTGGCCGCATCACAGGCCAGCTCGGTGGAAGATAAGATGCTCAAGGCGGTGGTGGACAGCAGCAAGCCTGCGGTTACAGCGCCTGCTGCGCCACCCAAGCCGCCCTTCGATGTGGGCAAGTTCGCCGGTATTTTTGCGGCGATAGGCCTGGCAGTCGGCGCCATCGGCGGCATACTCGCTTCGATTGTCAGCGGTGTGCTGGGGTTGAAACTCTGGCAAATGCCCTTCGCGCTATTCGGGTTGATGCTGCTGGTTTCCGGCCCGGCCATGATGCTGGCCTGGTTCAAGTTGAAGAAGCGCAATCTCGGGCCGATACTGGATGCCAGCGGTTGGGCGATCAACGCGCGGGTGCGCATCAATATCCCGTTCGGCACTTTGTTGACCGGGATGGCCGAGCTGCCGGAAGGCGCGCAGCGCTCGCTGGTTGATCCATTTGCCGAGAAGAAGCCGCTGTGGCCGTATTATGTGCTGGTTGCGGCGGGGATCGGTGTGCTGATTGGCTTGTGGTATATGGGCTTTTTCGGGCACAGACCTTAGCTGCGCGGGCAATTACGTCAACGCAGAAATTTGTCGGCCATCTCGAACAGGCTGATGGCGATTTCAAAGATGATCAGCCCGATCACATACCATTCCAGTTTGTGCAGCTGCTTGGTGTCCCACACATCGGCCAGCGTCTGCGCGGTATCCGAGATCAGCCCCAGCTTGCGGTCCAGCGCCGATTGCCGCTCCTTCAGTTCGAATTCGTCTTCCATGCTGGCATACAACCCTCCCAGCTGCGGGAAATCCCACAGCGTTTCCGGCTTGTCCCCGATCTCGGCGCGCCCCACCATGCGATGCTCGATCAGCAGCATGTTGCCGATCTTGGACAACAACTCCTTGGAATCGGCGCTTACATTGCCATGTGTGGCCAGCTCCTGTGCCAGCGGCTCGATCTTGTCGAATTCCCCGGCAACTTTCTTTTCATAGAGCGTGAGCACCAGATTCTTGCTCAAGGCATCGGCGATCACCTGCAATTTCTCCAGTGAAATTTCATCCAGCGAAACCGCGCCGCTCTGTATGCCGATGCCGCTCATGCCGCAGTGGATTTCCAGTTCTTCGATCTCCGGTGTTGGATAGGAATTGGTCAGCATGGGCTTGAGCGAATCGATGAACCGGACTTCGTCCAGGCCCTTTACCCCGAAAAACACCACAACCCCGTAGCGGAACAACACCGCGATGCCACCGTCGGCATCCACTTCCAGCGTCAACGGCGTGGTGGCAAGGCAATCGGCGATCTTGAACAATTTCAGGTCCAGCCGGTCGCCCAGCAGCAGCGCGCGCGCCTTCATATCCTGCCGATTTTTAAGCTTCAGCTCCATGAGGTTGAATGAATGTCCATTCCGAGGTTAAGG
>JAGWMH010000064.1 GCA_028871775.1 Betaproteobacteria bacterium | reverse complement strand
AGGCGGGCGATGTCCACACCTTCAACGAATCAATGTGGGAGCCTGCCACCTGGCCAAGCCATGCGCAGGGAGTGGGCGTCACGGAAGCGCCGCGCGGCGCGCTTGCGCACTGGATCGTCATCAAGGATCAGAAGATCGCCAACTATCAGGCCATCGTGCCGAGCACCTGGAACGCCGGCCCGCGCGATGCGCAGGGCAATCAGGGGCCTTATGAAGCGGCCCTGAAAGGCCACCAGCTGCACGATGTGAAACAGCCGATCGAAATCCTGCGCACCATTCACAGCTTCGATCCCTGCATCGCCTGCGCGGTGCATCTGACTGATCCGGATGGGCAGGAGTTGATGCAAGTGAAGGTGCTCTGAGGAGCGTTCTGCTCCGCCAGTGATTGCTTCCGGGCAGTCTGTTTTTATCTTGTGCACGTGCCAAGCGGAATTATTGGCACTCACAAATCCGCCCCTTACTCAATCAAACGACTTGCCATGCGGTAGCTTATAAGCTACATTATTCCATGATCGAAGTATTCCGATACCAGACTGAAGAGGGCCAGGGAAGAGGTCTATGAGGCCATTTGGCGGCCCGAAGATTTTCCAAAATGGGCTTCCGGCCTCAGCAGGTCGTCGCTTACCAGGGATGGAGAATCATGGAAGGCCGAAGGCCCGGAAGGGTCAGTCAGGATAAGGTTCACGGGCCACAATGCGTTTGGCGTCATGGATCACTATGTCTATGCGGGTAACGCCACGGAGGTATACGTCCCGCTGAGAATCATACAGAATGGCGACGGTGCCGAGGTGCTGCTTACCTTGTTTCGGCAGGCGGGTATGTCCGATGCCAAATTTGCGGCAGATGCAGAATGGGTTGAGCGCGACCTGCTTGCATTAAGAGCACTCGTCACGCACTGATTTTTCCAGTGCAGCGGACTTGCGCACTGGATCGTCATCAAGGAGCAAAAGATCGTCATCAAAATAAAAACCGCCTGTTGCAGGCGGTTTTGTATTTGGCGGAGAGAGGGGGATTCGAACCCCCGTCAGGATATTATCCTGAACACGCTTTCCAGGCGTGCGACTTAAACCGCTCATCCATCTCTCCGTGATGCAACTTGCTTGTGCCCTTACAGGATAAGCTTTGGTTTCGGCCACCGCTATCCGGAAGGGCGCGCAGGATAAACCAGAAAGGGGTTGACCGCAACCGCACTGCATCAACTGAAATGGTTTTTCCACTCGCGCAGCGCGGCAAACACTGCCACTTCATTTCCTGGCGCAAGCTCGAGGCCGGCCTGACGTCCCACGTTACGGATGATTTCCGGCTCAGCACAACGCAAGAATGGGTTGGTGGCTCTTTCCAGCACGATGGTCGAGGGCAGGGTGGGCTGTCCTGCGGCGCGCAGCGCGCGTGCATCCGCCTGGCGCTGTTTGAGCAGTGCATTGCCCGGCTCGCAGGCCAGGGCGAAACGGATGTTGGCTTCGGTGTATTCATGCGCGCAATACACGCGCGTGTCACCGGGCAGGTGCGCCAGGCGTTGCAGTGAATGGTGCAGCTGCGCCGCCGTGCCCTCGAACAGCCTGCCGCAGCCGCAACCGAACAGCGTGTCACCGCAAAACACCGCCCCCATGCCCAGATAGGCGATATGCCCGCGCGTATGGCCGGGAATTTCGAGCACCTCGAGCCTGATGCCCAGTTCCGCAATTGCGACCGCGCCACCTTCGCCGAGCGGGTGGCTGATGCAGGGGATGTCTTCATGCTGTGGCCCATATACCGGCACGTTGTATACTTGCACCAGCTCGCAGATGCCGCCGATATGATCTCCATGATGGTGGGTGCACAGGATGGCGGCGAGCTTCAGCTTGTGTGCATCGAGATAGGCGCGCACCGGCGCGGCGTCACCCGGATCGACCACCACGGCATGTTGCCGGTCGTGCAGTGTCCAGATGTAGTTGTCCTGAAAGGCGGGAATAGGAACGATGTCGAGCATGGTGTCATATTTGAGTGGGCTGTATTCCATTTCAGCGAAACGGGCGCTGCATGTCAACCGCTAATACACTGAACGACTGGTTTGCCACGCCGCAGGGGAAATATCTGCTGGCGAGCGAGCAGGCTTTTTTCGACCGCAGTGTGGCCGATATTTTCGGTTTCAATGCCCTGCAACTGGGGCTGCCGGAACATGAGTTCCTGCGCAACAGCCGTATGCCGCTGCACGTAACGGCGGGTAAGGAAACGGGGGTGCAGGTGCGAATGGAGGCATGCGAACTGCCGTTCGACTGCGGCAGTCTCGACCTGGTGCTGCTGCCGCATGTACTGGAATTCAATGCGCACCCGCACCAGATCCTGCGCGAAGTGGAGCGGGTGCTGTTGCCGGAAGGCCATCTCATTATCAGCGGGTTCAACCCGCGCAGTTTGTGGGGCATACGCCGCGCGGTGGGCTCGCACATGGGCTACCCATGGTGCGGCAATTTTATCGCCTTGCCGCGCCTGAAGGACTGGCTGGCGCTGTTGGGGTTCGAGGTAGTGGCGGGGCGCTTTGCCTGCTACGCACCGCCGTTCACCAATCCTGGTTTGTTGAATCGTTTTCATTTCATGGAACCGGCGGGTGACCGCTGGTGGGCGGTATGCGGCGGAGCCTATTTATTGCAGGCGATCAAGCGCGTGCCCGGCATGCGCCCAATCAAGCCAAAATGGAACGAGGGACTGGTCGGCAAACTGCTGCCGGCAGCGCCCAAACTGAACAGGGAAGTGTCGCAGCGCACAAAATCCGGCCCCCGGTAATGCATACACCGGGGTCTCGCGCATTAAAAACCATACAGGAGGTCTTGATCATGGGAAGAAAATTTAACACCTTTATCCTGGCCGTATTTTTAAGCGGCCTTGCCCATTGCGCCTATGCTCGGGTACTGGTCTTCGGCCCGGAATTCTTCTTCAGCGAAAAGGGCAAGCATCAGCAGGTAACCAAGGAGTTCAAGGTTCATGATACTGACCAGAAATTCATGCTTTCAATACAAAGTGGAGCGAGCGGGGGCAAAGGGGTCAAGGCCGTGATAACTTTAAACGGAGCGCGCGTTGCGTTGCCTGATGAATTCGGGGAACGTCTGATGATCAGTGAACCGGTAAACCTCCGGAATAAAAACGAGATCTCGGTCGAAACAACAGGCGCAGCCGATGCGCCTCTCCTCGTAACCATAATAAATGTGGAGGAGGAACACACAATGACTGCCGAAATACCGCTGCTGCGCGAAGACGTTGACTTTGATGGAGTGGTTGACTTTGAGGGGTACGCAGTGATGACATTCCCTAATGGCAGCTTCAGCACGGCACAAAGTGTCACGGCAACTCTCATCCCCACGCCGTCTATCCGGTATCTTTTTGAAACAGACGACATCGTGCCGCGCCTGCCATACGAGATCAGGATAAACACCGGCGATAAGCCGCCTGCAATGGATGTAGAACTGAGTGTCGGAGTGCCGGACTCATTAATAGCTTCTGATTATGCAGTGCAAATATTCGCCAAGATGCATGACAACCCCGATGCCCCTGACCTGCACGACCGGTTTTTCAAGCTGAGTTCCGGTCTGAACAGCTTGACCAATATGCTCAAGGTTACGCTGCCGAGGAATGCCTTCTCAAGTTTCTACGGCAAAAACGGCACCTATGAGGCGGTTTTCACCGTTGGGCTGATACAGTAACCCGCATCTCAATCACTGCCAGCGCTGCTGCGGAAGGGCATGGTGGCTGCCAATGCAAGTTGCACCATGAATGCGGCAAGCCCTGCCATCGCCAGCAACAGCCCGCCGCGCCAACCCAAACCAAGCAGGATGCCGCCGGCGAGAAACAGCATGCCTCGGATGCCGCCGGCCACTCCCAATTTCTGCCGGGTTTGCGCGTGCCATGCGGTTTGCGGGCCGGGCCGGGCCCATACCGGCAATAATTGGCTTGCCGCGCCGGTAACCAGCGGAAAAAGGAAGGCGAGAATGAAAGCATGGGCGCTGCCGGTGGTGCTCAGGATGCCGTCCGCATGCAGCACGCCGAACAGTAGCGTGGCAGCGAACCCGACCAGCGCTGCTGCGAGTGAAGGCGCGGCACCGTGCCAACGCAGAGCTTCACCGGCGTAGAGGGCGAGCCAGGCCTTGCCCAGGCGAATCAGCGGAACCGCCCACAGCATCGCACCCAACCAGGCCAGCGGCCTGAGCCAGCCGGCGCCGGCTGCGACCAGCAGCGTGCCGCCGAGAGCCCATTTCAGGTCACGGCGCAACCGGGCTGCGGCCTGAGGATCGAAACGGTTGGCCGCGGTGGGCAGCAGCACCTGCAGGGTGGCGATGGCAGTCAGGCCGACGAAACCCAGTGTGTTGAGATGCAGGTGCAGGCGCTTCAGCGCCAGGCGCTGCTCCGGCCACAGTGCCATCGCCGCCACTGCGGCCAGTGCCAGCATCAGGCAGGCAATCGCGGCGAGGTACCAGTGCAGGCAGGGGTGGGGCTTGTTCAAGGGGCCCGAGGCGCGGCTGATGATCCAGCCGGAAAAAACCGCAGCCGCAGCGAGCGCAAGAAATGCGGCAAGATAATAAACCTGGTTTGCCGCGGCAAAGGAAAAAACCGCCAGCGCGCCTGCCGCCAGCATGAGCACCGGAATGATCTTTATGCCAACGTGCGGCGCCGCGCTGCGCGTCAGCACCGGCACGAAGTGGGTCATCGCCCCGAAGATCAGCGGCATGATGCCCGTCGCGAAGGCGAGATGAACATGGGCGGCCGGAGGCAGCGGGACTGCCCAAGGCAAGACAAAGGCGGCGGCGAAGCCCGCTACCGCTGTCAGCACCAGCGCAACCAGCATCATGCCGGGTTTATTTGCGGGTGAACTTGATTATGCGCTGCCATACTGTGAGGCATAGTTTCCTGAATGCAGACCGTTGGACAATGACTGTTCATCATTTTAATCCATAAGGATGCGGCAACTGTGTATCTGTTAAAATTTGGCTGAATATTTATGCAATGCCGGGATAGCCAATGAGCGAAGACGTGGTTGAAATTTTTACCGATGGGGCGTGCAAGGGCAACCCCGGCGTGGGCGGCTGGGGCGCGCTGTTGCAGGCCGGCGGCAAGGAGCGCGAATTGTGCGGCGGCGAGGCGCACACCACCAATAACCGCATGGAGCTGATGGGCGCAATCCGCGCACTGGAGGCGCTGAAGCGCCCGTGCCGGGTGGTTCTGCATACCGATTCGAAATATGTGCAGCAGGGCATCAGCGAGTGGGTGCACAACTGGAAACAGCGCGGCTGGAAGACCGCCGACAAGAAACCGGTGAAGAATGAAGACCTGTGGCGCAGGCTGGACGAACTGGCAGGCAAGCACCATGTGCAGTGGGTGTGGATAAAGGGACATGCCGGGCATGACGGCAACGAGCGCGCGGATCGACTGGCGAACCGGGGCATAGAAGAATTACTGGGCGGTGGCGGGACATGAGGCAAATCGTACTGGACACTGAAACAACCGGGCTTGATCCCAAGCAGGGGCACCGCGTTATCGAGCTGGCTGCCATCGAGTTGTGCAACCGCAAGGTTTCCGAGCGTCGCTTCCATCGCTACCTGAACCCGGAGCGCGAGATTGACGCGGGCGCGGCGGAAGTGCACGGCCTGACGCTGGAGCGCCTGCAGGGCGAACCGAAGTTCGCGGAAATTGCGCCGGCGCTGCTCGAATTCATTAGCGGCGCGGAGCTCATCATCCACAATGCACCGTTCGATGTCGGCTTCCTCAACAAGGAACTGGAACTGGCCGGGCTGCCCGCGTTGGGCGAGTATTGCCCCAGCATAATTGACACACTGAAGCTTGCGAAAGACCTGCATCCGGGCAAGAAAAACAACCTGAACGCCTTGTGCGACCGCTACCAGGTCGACAACTCGCACCGCACCATGCACGGCGCGCTGCTCGATACCGAACTGCTGGCGGAAGTATATCTGGCCATGACGCGCGGGCAGGACAGCCTGCTGGGCGACGGCAGCGACGAACGGGAAGAGCAGGCCGCTGCGTTGTTTGGCAGCATGCCGCGCATGGCAGTGCGTGTGCTGCTGGCAACGGAAGAGGAACTGGCGCAACACGCGCAGCAGTTGGCGGACATCGACAAGGCAAGCAAGGGCGCCTGCCTGTGGAAACAAATGGAGTCGCAAGCATAGTGTACAAATTAGCCAAGCGGCTTCTGCTGCTGTTGAGTGTTATCCCGCTGCTGTACCTGATCGCCTGCGTTCGCATGTGGAGCACGCAACGGCAGCATATTTTCGAGCCCGAACCGTTGCTGCAGACCACCCCGGACCGGATAGGCATGCGTTACGAGGAAGTTCGTATTCCATCCGGCAGCGGCGCGGAGCAGGGCGAGTTGCATGGCTGGTGGATAGCGGCGGTTCAGTCTCGTGTCCCTACCGTGCTCTACCTGCACGGCAATTCCCGCAACATCAGCCACAGCATCGAGCAGGCCGTGCGGCTGCATCGACTGGGGCTCAACGTGCTGCTGGTGGATTATCGCGGCTATGGCAAAAGCAGCGGCGGCGAACCGAGCGAGGCCAAGGTGTATGAGGACGCCGAGGCAGCATGGAATTACCTCATCAAGCAGCGCGCCACGGCGCCGCAGCAAATATTTATCTACGGCCATTCGCTGGGCGCGGCGATAGGCATAGATCTGGCCGTGCGCCATCCCGAAGCGGCAGGCTTGATTGCCGAGAGCGGTTTCACTTCCATGCCTGCCATGGTCGAACGCGAATACAGCTATCTTCCGGTGGACAGGATATTGAACCAGCGTTTCGACTCGCTGGATAAAGTCGGCAAGCTGAAAATCCCGGTGCTGTTCATTCACGGCACGTGGGACAGGAAAGTGCCCTATCAGATGAGCCAGCAGCTTTTTGATAGGGCACCGCAACCGAAATCCCTGCAACTTATCGAAGGCGGCGAGCACAGCAACAACGGCGGCATCGCGTGGGTGGAATACCGCGATACCTTGAATGCGTTTGTGCATAAATATGCGCGCTGAGGCAACCGGTGCCGGAACAAGATAGCGCATCGAACGTGGATGTGCTGATTGTCGGTGCCGGCGCGGCCGGCATGATGTGCGGCATCGAGGCCGCGCGCCGCGGCCGTTCCGTGCTGCTGCTCGACCACTCAAAAAACCTGGCGGAGAAAATCCGCATCTCCGGCGGCGGCCGCTGCAACTTCACCAACCTGAACGCAAAGCCGGAAAACTACCTGTCCCGCAATCCGCATTTTTGCCGTTCCGCACTGGCACGCTACACGCCACAACATTTCATCGCACTGCTGCAAAAGCACAACATCGGCTATCACGAAAAGACACTGGGGCAATTGTTCTGCGACGACGGCGCGGAAGCAATTATCGGAATGCTGAAGAGCGAATGCGATGCGGCGGGGGTGCACTGGTGCATGCTGTGCGAAGTGCACAAAATCCATTCCCCTCGCCGTGCGGAAGGGTCGCCGCACAGCGGCGGGGTACCCACCGGCCTCCCCCTTGCGGGGACAAGAGAGGGGCCAGGGGAGAGGGTGAGGTTCCACGTCAGCACCTCGCGCGGTGAATTCGATGCCACGTCACTGGTGATCGCCACCGGCGGCCTGTCCATCCCCAGGATCGGCGCAACCCCCTTCGGCTACCACGTTGCAGAACAGTTCGGCATCCCCATGACCAGGCTCAAGCCCGGCCTGGTGCCGCTGAGTTTCGCGCCGGAGGACTGGAAGCCCTATGCCGGTCTGACCGGTATTTCGCTCGATGCGGTGGTGAGTTACGGCAAACAATTATTTCGGGAGAGTATTCTGTTCACCCATCGCGGTTTAAGCGGCCCTGCCATCCTGCAAATTTCATCCTATTGGGAGCCGGGCCAGCCGCTGCACATCAACCTGTTGCCGGATAGCGGCATGGCGGAATTGTTTGTACAGCAGCGCAGCAGCCGCATGCTGCTCAGCAATTTTCTCGCGCAATACTTGCCCAAGCGTTTTGCCGATGTGTGGTGCGCGCAGTTTGCCGATGACAAACCGCTCAACCAGTATGCGGATAAGGAATTAGCAGTGCTTGCCGCCAGGCTGCACGACTGGCAGATTACACCGAGCGGCACGCTCGGCTATGCCAAGGCCGAAGTGACCTGCGGCGGGGTGGATACTCGCGCACTGTCGTCGAAAACCATGGAATGCAACGATGTCCCCGGCCTGTATTTCATCGGCGAAGTAGTCGACGTTACCGGCCAGCTCGGCGGCTACAACTTGCAGTGGGCGTGGTCGTCCGGTTATGCCGCCGGCCATGCCGTTTAGTGCTATAGTTTCCGCAGGTCTTTTGGACATTCAAGAAGGAGGGACTGACGATGCGAACCTTATGGATAGTTTTGCTGGCCTTGCTGTTGAGTGGCTGCGGTTACAACACATTTCAAACCACCGATGAGCAGATCAAGGCGAGCTGGGCGGAGGTGCTGAACCAGTACCAGCGCCGCGCCGACCTGATTCCCAATCTGGTGAACACCGTCAAGGGCTACGCCGCGCAGGAGCAAGCCGTGCTGCTGGGTGTCACCGAAGCGCGCGCGAAGGTCGGCAGCATCCAGGCGACACCTGAGCTGATCAACGATGCACAGGCCTTCGCCAAATTCCAGGCCGCACAGGGCCAACTGACTTCGGCGTTGAGCCGTTTGCTGGTGGTGGCGGAGAATTACCCGCAACTGAAATCCGATGCAAACTTCCGCGACCTGCAGGCGCAACTGGAAGGCACGGAAAACCGCATCACCGTGGCGCGCAACCGCTACATCAAGGCGGTGCAGGAATACAACATCACGGTGCGTTCCTTCCCGAGCAACCTGACCGCGATGCTGTTCGGCTACAGCGTGAAGCCGTCGTTCACGGTGGAAAACGAGAAGGAAATATCCCATGCGCCGGCGGTGGATTTTTCCGCACCCAAGGTTCCGGCTCCAGCAAAATGATATGAGCCAAGATAATCGATTGGCCGAAATATTCCATCCTCCTTGCAGGGGGATGGCTAGGGATGGGGTAGAAACTCCACCTTTCCACTGTTCTACCCTCATCCTAACCATCCCCCTGCAAGGGGGAAGGGACTGATGGCTCTAGCGGGCAATCAGGGATGAAAACAACATGGGCGCGAGTTGTTCT
>JAGWMH010000358.1 GCA_028871775.1 Betaproteobacteria bacterium | reverse complement strand
GGGCGCGGGCCGATAAACACGAAACCGCTCTTTTCCACGCGCTCGGCAAAGTCAGCGTTCTCCGACAGGAAGCCGTAACCGGGATGGATGGCCTGCGCATCGGTGACTTCCGCCGCGCTGATGATGGCCGGAATGTGCAGGTAGCTTTGCGACGAAGGGGAGGGGCCGATGCACACCGATTCATCGGCCAGCTTGACGTACTTGGCGTCCGCGTCAGCCTCGGAATGGACGGCTACAGTCTTGATGCCCATCTCGCGGCAGGCGCGCTGGATACGCAGGGCGATTTCGCCGCGGTTGGCAATCAGGATTTTTTCAAACATGGCAATGGGCACCGGTTTGGGCGTCGTACGTATAATCCCGCGCTTCAGCAAATTGCTGGGCGGCTTGTCCTCGCCTTGCTTGGATGGCGGTTTCTTTTCGAACATGGTTAATCAGGCGAGACTAGCCGATAACAAAGAGTGGTTGACCGTATTCCACTGGCTGGCCGTTTTCCACCAGAATGGCCTTGATGACGCCGCCCTGGTCGGCTTCGATTTCATTAAGCAACTTCATGGCTTCGATGATACACAGGGTGTCACCCACGTTCACGCTTTGACCTACCTCCACGAAGGACTTGGCACCGGGGGAAGGGCAGCGGTAGAAACTGCCGACCATGGGCGATTTCACCACATGGCCTTCCGGTTCGGCGGCCTTGGCTGGTTCGGCAGGCGTGGCGGCGGCCGGTTGTGGCACAGGTGCGGCTATCATCTGCTGTTGCGGCACGGCATAGACTTGCTGCATCGCAGCGGTAGGGGAGCGTGTGATGCGCACGCGTTCCTCGCCTTCGCTGATTTCCAGTTCGGCGATGCCGGAGCTTTCAACCAGTTCGATCAGGGTCTTGAGTTTGCGTAAATCCATGGCTGGCTCCTAAAAAACGGTGATGGGTGACGGGTAAATGGTGACAGCCACTCACTTATTACCTGTTTTTGATAGCGCGTATTGCAGCGCGAGTTCATAACCGGTTGCCCCCAAACCGCTGATGACGCCAACAGCGAGATCGGAGAAATAAGACTCCTTGCGGAACGGTTCACGCGCAAACACATTGGAAATGTGGACTTCGATAAACGGAATGGATACCGCTGCCAGTGCGTCGCGTAAAGCCACGCTGGTGTGGGTGAATGCTGCCGGATTGATGATGATGAAGTCGGTGCCATCCTGGCGCGCCAGTTGCACGCGTTCCACCAGGGAGGCTTCGGCATTGCTCTGGAAAAACTGGAGATCAACCCCCGCCGTCTCGGCTAACAGCTTTAATTTCCGGTTAACTTCGTCCAAAGTGACGCGACCATACACGTCCGGCTCACGCTGCCCGAGCAGGTTCAAGTTGGGACCGTGCAGTACCAGAATGTTTTTCATGTGCCTATATTGCCGCAAATTGGGGGTAGTTGTCCAGATTTTAGCTGAAATTATGCTAAAGGGCTGTTTGGAGCAGGATATGAGCCCAAGCCGTCACCCTGTGCGGGCTAAGCGCCTTGAAAAAAATAGATTGTCAAAACGATGCCCATCAAGGCAACGGCCAGGTTGGTAAAAACTCCCGAATTGGCTCAATAGCCTTCCGGAATTTCGATGGGTTTCAGGGCCTTGAGCACCTTGCGGTAATGCATTGTCGA
>JAGWMH010000063.1 GCA_028871775.1 Betaproteobacteria bacterium | reverse complement strand
ATCACCCTGCGCGAGGATGAGGCCAGCGTGGCCAGAAAGATCCGCACCATGCCCACCGACCCGGCGCGCGTGCGGCGCAGTGATCCTGGCACTCCGGAAAAGTGCCCGGTATGGCCGCTGCATCAGGTGTATTCCAGCGAGGACACCAAACAATGGGTGCAGCGTGGCTGCACCACGGCAGGTATCGGCTGCATCGAATGCAAACAGCCGGTGATAGATGCGGTACTGGAAGAGCAGAAGCCGATGCGCGAACGCGCCCAGCAATACCTGGACGACCCGACACTGGTGCGCAACATCATCGCCGATGGCTGTGAGAAGGCGCGCAGGCTGGCAGGCGAGACCATGCGCGATGTGCGTGAGGCTATGGGGCTGAGTTACAGCTAGCATGAAAGCTGTCCTGCAATCGGTGATTACCTGTCCGCATTGTGGCGCGAGGAAAGAGGAGAACATGCCGACTGATGCCTGCCAGTTTTTTTATGAATGCACTGCGTGCCATACCGTGCTGCGCCCAAAGCCCGGGGACTGCTGCGTGTTCTGCTCATATGGTACGGTGCCGTGCCCGCCGGTTCAGTTGCAACGGGATTGCTGTAGACGTTAACTCGATATGACCCAAACCGACCTGCAAATTACACCCCTCGCGCGCATCCACGGCGAGCCCGTGCTGGAGATGCCGCATGACTTGTATATCCCGCCGGATGCGCTGGAGGTGGTGCTGGAAACCTTCCAGGGGCCGCTCGACCTGCTGCTGTACCTGATTCGCAGGCACAACCTGGACGTCCTCGACATTCCGATGGCACAGTTGACGCAGCAATACATGGATTACATCGAGATCATGCAGCGCAACCGTCTGGAGCTGGCCGCCGAGTACCTGCTGATGGCGGCGGTGCTGATCGAGATCAAGTCGCGCATGCTGCTGCCGCGTCCGCCCAAGGCCAGCGAAGAAGGCGTGGAAGACCCGCGCGCCGAACTGATGCGCCGCCTGCTGGAGTACGAACAGATGAAGCTCGCCGCGCAGAAACTGAACGAGTTGCCGCAGGCCGGGCGCGATTTCGAATTGGTGCAGGTGCTGATCGAGCACACGGTGGAGCAGCGCCTGCCGAACGTCGCCGTGGAAGATTTGCGCCAGGCATGGCTGGCCTTGCTGGCGCGCGCGAAACAGAACGCGCATCACAAGGTGCGGCGCGAGGAACTATCGGTGCGCGAACAGATGACGCGCCTGTTGCGCCAGCTGCGGCACGGCGAATTCGAGGTATTTGAAAACCTGTTCGACGTGAGCGGCGGCATTCCGCAACTGGTTGTCACTTTTATCGCGATTCTGGAACTGGCCAAGGAAACCTTGGTTGAAATCTCACAATCCGAAACACTGGGGAATATCTATGTCCGAGCAAGCCGCAGCCTTATCGCAAGCTGATACACAATTGACCGTTCGTGCCGAGCCTTTCGACGAAGCTCAAGACAGGCCTGTCGAAGCGCCCTCCGAAGGGGGCGCGGTACCGATAGATGCGGCGCAACTCAAGAAAACCCTGGAAGCCGCCCTGCTGACCGCGCAGGAACCGCTGTCGCTGGCCGAGCTGAAAAAACTCGGCGATGCGCCGCTGGAGAACAGGCACATCGAAGAACTGCTCGAACAACTGGCTAAGGAATATTCGGGCAGCGGCGTGGAACTCAACCGTGTGGCGAACGGCTGGCGCTTCCGCGCCCGCCCCGAGATGCAACCCTACCTGGACCGTCTCAACCCGCAGAAGCCGCCGCGCTATTCGCGTGCGGTGATGGAGACGCTCGCCATCATCGCCTACCGCCAACCGGTGACGCGCGGCGACATCGAGGAAATTCGCGGCGTGGCCGTGTCCTCGCAAATCCTCAAGACACTGGAAGTGCGCGGCTGGATTGAAACCATCGGCACGCGCGACACACCGGGCAAGCCGGAGCTATTTGCCACCACCAAACAACTGCTCGACGATCTCAACTTGCGCTCCCTGCAGGAACTGCCTTCGCTGGAAGAAATCGGCACGCTGCTTGAGCAGGGTGGGCAAACGGCGGCATGATTCCAATTCCACTTCATCGGTGACACTGCGTTGGCTTCCTTGCTTACTCCTGATGAAACTACTAGCCATTCAAATAAGCTATCAAAAGACGATAGCCAAGTTGCTGGTTATAGTCGTGCTATTTGCACTGCCTTCGTCGTTCGCTTTGCGTCGCGGTCAATGCGAAGCATTGGGAACCGCACGGCATACCCCTTGCGGGTACAGCCGCCTTGTTTCACCTTCGAATTGAAATTGGAATAAGATTTTCCGTGAAGCATATTTCCTCGCGTGACAACCCGTTCTTCAAGGAACTCGTCAAACTCGCCGGCTCGGCGCGCCAACGCCGCAAGGCCGGGCAGACCCTGCTGGATGGCGTGCATCTGGTTCAGGCCTGTCTTGCCTGCGGCAGCAATCCGCAGCATGTCCTGGTGACGCAGGCGGCATTGCAGGATCGCGAAGTGGCGGCGCTGCTGAAAAACAATTCCGGTGTGCCGCTCACGCAACTGGATGACAGCCTGTTTGCCGAACTTTCCGAACTCAAGACGCCCAGCGGTATCCTCGCGCTGATTGAGTTGCCGCAGCCCACCGCATCAATTGCTGCCGCCCGCTTTGCGCTGTTGCTGGAAGACATACAGGACCCCGGCAATCTCGGTTCCATGCTGCGTTCAGCCGCCGCAGCGGGATGCGATGCAGTGTTTCTGTCCCAGGGTTGTGCCGATGCATGGTCACCCAAGGTGCTGCGCGCGGGGATGGGCGGGCATTTCGCACTCAGTATCCACGAGTCTGTGGACTTGCCCCCTGTGGCAGCGGCATTTCAGGGGAAATTATTTGCCGCAGTGCCTGATGCGAATATCAACCTGTATGACTGCGATCTGCGTGGCAAACTGGCTTTTGCGCTGGGCAATGAAGGGGCAGGATTATCCGAAGGTTTGCTGGCTGCGGTTAACCGGCATGTCGCCATCCCCATGCCGGGGAAAGTCGAGTCGTTGAACGCGGCTGCCGCCGCGGCGGTATGCCTGTTCGAAGCGGTGCGGCAGCGCCAGTCTACCCGGCCTGCACAGGCGCCAGCGAAGTCTGGTAGCGTTTGATATTTTCCACGTAGTGCGCGGTGTTGGCGTGCATCGCTGCGATTTCTTCTTCGCGCAGGGTGCGCAGCACTTTGCCCGGAGAGCCCATCACCAGCGAGTTGTCCGGGATCACCTTGCCTTCGGTGACCAGCGTGTTTGCCCCGATCAGACAGTTGCGGCCGATCACGGCGTGGTTGAGGATCACGCTCTTGATGCCGATCAGGCTGCCGTCGCCGATGGTGCAGCCATGCAGCGTTACCATGTGGCCGACGGTGACGTTATCGCCGACGGTAAGCGGCGCGCCGGGGTCGGTGTGCAGCACGGCGCAGTCCTGGATGTTGCTGTTTGCGCCGATACGGATGGGTTCGTCGTCGCCGCGCAGCACCGCGTTGAACCAGATGCTGACGTTGTCCTGCAGGATGACTGAGCCGATGACGCTGGCATTGGGCGCGATGAAATGCCGCTGCCCGTGCAATTCCGGTATGCGGTTTTCCAGCTTGTACAACATGGTTAATCTGAAACTCGCGAAGCGATTCGTTCGCCCCCTCGCCCACAGGGAGAGGGTTGGGGTGACGGCCATGACACGGCGTTGCGAAGCATCCGGGGCGGGAATGGCCGCCTCACACCCGCTCCCGCAATCGGCTGGCTTCGCCAGTAACGTGTCGCGGGATGTGAGGGAAACGGGCAAGGTTGGTTCATCATTAGGGGTGACTGTTTGCCATGCCCCTTAGTTCTGGCTGATTGCGTCTGCGCCGGCTTGTGCGATCTGCCCGTCCTGGAACGAGCGCACACCGCTGATGCCCAGCCCGCCGATGACGTGGCCGTCGCGCGCGAGCGGCACTCCGCCTTCTGCCGGTATGACGCCGGGCAGGGCGAGATGGATCAGGCGTCCGCTCAGCACTGCATCTTCCGAGGCCTTGGTCGGGCGCTGGAATGCGACAGCGGCCCGCGCTTTGCAGATGGCGGTTTCCACGCTGCCGAACTGGGTGTCATGGCTTCGTTGCAGATAAAGCAGGTGGCCGCCATCGTCCACCACCGCGATCACCACACGCCATTCATTGCGCAGTGCTTCGGTTTCGGCGGCGGCAGCGATGCGCCTGGCGTCAGCAAGCGTGAGCACAGGCTTGCTTGTCCCGGTTGATTCTGCGGGTGGGGTGGAACTGGCCACGGTCAGTGCGCCGCCAGCGCGTTGAATATCCGGTCGCGGATGGCTTCCACGCTGCCGATGCCGGGAATGTTGATGCAGTGCGGTGCGTGTGCATCGCCGGATTTTTCCCACGCGGAATAGTATTCCACCAGCGGTTTGGTTTGATCGTGATAGACCTCTAGGCGCTTTCTGACGGTATCTGCCTGGTCGTCCTGGCGCTGCACCAGGTCTTCGCCGGTGATGTCGTCCTTGCCCGCCACCTTGGGCGGGTTGAATACCACATGGTAAGTGCGGCCGGAGGCGAGGTGTACGCGGCGCCCGTCCATGCGGTTGATGATATCGACATCCGGGACTTCGATTTCCACCACGAAATCGATGCCGATGCCGGCATCCTTCATTGCCTGCGCCTGCGGAATGGTGCGCGGGAAACCGTCGAACAGGAAACCGTTGGCGCAGTCGGCTTCCTTGATGCGTTCCTTCACCAGCTTGATGATGATGTCGTCCGATACCAATTTGCCTGCATCCATCACCTTCTTGGCCTTGACTCCAAGCGGCGTGCCTGCCTTGACTGCGGCGCGCAGCATGTCGCCGGTGGAAATCTGCGGGATGTTGAATTTTTCCCTGATCAGGTTGGCCTGTGTGCCTTTACCGGCGCCGGGTGCACCGAGCAGTATGATTCTCATGTTTATACCCCCTTGGTAAGTAAAGCTTCAAAAGTTTTTCTTGCTGTGTGTAAATCTGCTTCCGTATCCACTCCGCCGGGAGGGGTATCTGCGGTGACAGTAACACCAATTTTGTAACCGTGCCACAGTGCGCGCAATTGCTCCAGCGCCTCGGCCTGTTCGATGGCGGCGGGGGCGAGTTGCCGGAAGGCGCGCAGGAAGCCGGCGCGGTAGGCGTAGATGCCGATATGGCGCAGTACGGGGAGGTTTTCCGGCAGTTCCCCCATTCCAACTTCCCCCCGGAGGGAGGAAGAGCAATCGCTTCTGATAGAACTACTAGCCATTCGACTAGGCGGCGAAGCCGCCAAGTCGCTGGTTATCCCTTCGGTCGAGGATGAAACATTAAACGCTTCGCGCGGCCAGGGAATCGGCGCGCGGCTGAAATACAGCGCATTGCCGTGCTTGTCCAGCACCACCTTGACGATGTTTGGGTTGCGCATCGCATCCGCATCATGGATGGGGTGGCAGGCAGTCGCAATGGCGCATTCCGGGTGGTCATGCAGGTGCTGTGCGACAGCGCGTATCAGCTCGGGCGGGATCAGCGGTTCGTCGCCCTGCACATTGACCACGATGGTATCGTCCGGCCAGTCGTGCTGCTCCACCACCTCGGCGATGCGGTCGGTGCCGCTGGGGTGATGCGCGTGGGTCAGGCAGGACTTGAAACCATGTTCGTGCACTGCGGCGGCGATGGCATGGTGATCGGTGGCGATCCAGATTTGTTGTGCGCCGCTTTTTGCCGCCTGCTCGGCAACCCTTACCACCATGGGCTTTCCGGCGATGGGCAGCAGTGCTTTGCCCGGCAGGCGGGTGGAGGCGAAGCGCGCCGGGATGACGACGTGAAAAGCGAGCATCAGAGTTTTTCGGCTTCTTCCGCTGTCAGCGTGCGCGCTTCATCCGCCAGCATCACCGGGATGCCGTCCTTGATGGCATATGCAAGGCGGTCGGCTTTGCAGATCAGCTCCTGCTCGGCCTTGCGGTAAACCAGCGTGGATTTGCACAGCGGGCAGACCAGGATTTCAAGCAGCTTGGCGTCCATACGGGGCGATCCTTTCCAGGATGTGTTGGGTAAGCAGCGGGTCAACCTGCGCATCGACGCGCAGCGCCCAGCATTTTTTTGTGGCGAATGTGGCGCATTTTACCGCATCTTTTTCCGTCATGAGTATCGCATCCGCACTGGCATAGGCTAAATCCTCCGGGGTGTAGCGGTGATGGTCGGGGAAGGGGTGGGCCTGCGCCACCAGCCCAAGATGGTTGAGATGCGCGAAGAAACGCTGTGGGTGGCCGATCCCGGCAATGGCGTGCAGGCGCAGACCGTGAAAATCGGCAGCATATGCCGGGGTGTGCGGGTTGAGCAGATTGTAGAAACGTGCGCCGCGCAATTGCATGGCATATTCGCCTGCCGCGGGAGTTCCTCCGTTGGTGACCACCGCATCTGCTTCGGCGAGGCGGGACGGCAGTTCGCGCAACGGCCCGGCAGGAAGCAGGAAGCCATTGCCGAAGCGGCGCATCCCATCCACCACCACGATTTCGGCATCGCGCCGCAAACGGTAATGTTGCAGGCCATCATCGCTTAGCAATACATCGCATTCCGGATGGGCGCGCAACAATTCACGCGCGGCGGCAACACGGTCCCGTCCGACCCACACCGGACACAGCTTGCGTTGCGCCATCAGCACTGCCTCATCGCCGGCCGCGCCGGGATCGCTGGCAGGATGTACGGCTTGCGGGGAGGAAGCTTTGCTGCCGTAACCGCGGCTGATGATGCCGGGGTGCCAGCCGCAATCCAGCAGTTGCTGCGCCAGCCAGAGCGTGAGCGGGGTCTTGCCGCTGCCGCCGACCGTAATGTTGCCCACTACGATGACGGGAACCGGCAGTTTTTTGCCGGGCAGGATGCCGCTGCGGTAAAGCGCGCGGCGCATGCCGGCCAGCAGGCGGAAGATGAAGCTTATAGGCAGCAGGATGAGGTGCAGCGGGGTGATGCGGTACCAGTATCGTTCCAGCCAGTGCATTATTTATTCCAATTCTATTTCGAAGGTCAAACAAGGCGGCGATGAGCGAACGACGCAGACAGTGCAGCTGGCACGGCTAGGAGTGAGCGAGGATGCCAACACAGTTTCACCGATGAAATGGAATTGGAATTTATTTTCGGCTGGTGGTGAAGGTAATGCGGCCATAACCAGCCAGGCGTGCGGCTTCCATGATGTTGATCACGGACTGGTGCGGCGCCTTGGCGTCGGCATTGATGATGATGGTGGGATCGCTCATGTCTCCAGCCATCTTGCGCAATTCTTCCGCCAGCTTGTCCACACTGTTGAAATCAACCGCTTTGTTATTGAAGGCGTAGTGTTCGGAAGCATCAACCGATACGTTGATTTGCTGCTCCTTGTGCACGGAGGATGAGTCGCCTTCGGCCTGTGGCAAATTAATCTGAAGGCCGGAAAACCGGTTGTAGGTGGTGGTGACCATGAGGAAGATCAGGATCACCAGCAACACGTCTATCATCGGGATCAGGTTGATTTCCGGTTCCTCACGCATGCGCCCGCGCTGGAAGTTCATGAATGGCTCCTAACCCCGGCGCGTGCCATGCACGATTTCTACCAGCTTGATCGACTGCTGCTCCATCTCGATGATCAGACTATCCACCTTGGCGCGGAAATGGCGGTAGGAAATCATGCTGGGTACCGCCACGATCAGGCCGAATGCGGTGTTATACAGTGCCACCGAGATGCCGTGCGCGAGAACGGCCGGGGTGTTGCCGGCGGCTGTTTGTGCGCCGAAAATTTCGATCATCCCGACCACCGTGCCGAACAGGCCGAGCAACGGGCTGATCGTGGCGATCGTGCCCAGCGTGGTGAGAAAGCGCTCCAATTCGTGCGCGGCAGCGCGTCCTGCCTCTTCAATGGAATCTTTCATGACCTCGGGTGAGCTTTTGACGTTCTTCAGCCCTGCGGCAAACACGCGCCCGAGCGGGGAATCTTCAGTCAGACGGGATAACATGGCATCACTGACGCCGCGCTGCTTGAGTTCCTGCATGGTTTCGTCGAGCAGCCCTGTGGGTGCGACGTTTTTGTTGCGCAGGAACACCAGGCGTTCCGCGATCAGGGCGACAGCAATCACTGAGGCAATGATCAACAACCAGATGGGCCAACCGGCAGCTTCCACAATAGCGAACACGCGACTCCTCCAAATATGCTTAAATTGAGCAGGCGGGACTGTATCTTGTTGCACCTGTTTGGGCAAGATTTCTCCCCCGGCGCAGGTTGACTTGATCTGGCGCAAACAAATTTTTATTTGTGCACAGGAACTGTGGATAACTTTGTTGGTAAGAAGTGCGGAGTGATGCTTAAGCCCTTATCAAATAACCTTTTTTGTTCTGCCGCTTAATTTTTGTACTCTTAAAAAATACAATAAAAACAATAAGATGCTGTAAGTCATCGATATGCCGGCGGGGCGCCTTGCAGCAAAGTGGCGTGGTTCCTTGAGTTGTGGATTATTGTGGGATGTCAATATGCCATTCGGCCTAATTTCATTTGAAAAAAATCGTGTGTTCAGCGTGCGCGAACTCAATCTGGCAGCAAAGCAATTGCTGGAAAACGGCTTGCCTTTGTTGTGGGTGCGCGGCGAGATTTCGAATTTCACCTGCGCGGCTTCCGGGCATTGGTATTTTTCCCTGAAGGACGAGCAGGCGCAGGTGCGTTGCGTAATGTTCCGCCACAAGAGCCAATACCTCGACTGGCAGCCGAAGAATGGCATGCAGGTGGAAGTGCTGGCGCTGGCGACCTTGTATGAAGCGCGCGGCGATTTCCAGTTGACGCTGGAACAGATGCGCTCTGCCGGGCTGGGCGTGCTGTATGAGGCGTTCGAGCGGCTCAAGCGCAAACTGGAAGGCGAGGGGCTGTTCGATGCCGCGCGCAAACGCACCTTGCCATTCTTTCCGGCGCAGATCGGTATCGTCACATCGCCGCAGGCCGCCGCGCTGCGCGATGTGCTGACCACGCTGTCCCGGCGCATGCCGGGTATCCCGATAGTACTGTATCCCGTGCCGGTGCAGGGGGAGGGCGCCGCGCAAAAAATTGCGCAGGCCATCCGGCTGGCAAATGAGCGCGCCGAGTGCGACGTGCTGCTGGTATGCCGGGGCGGCGGCAGCCTCGAGGATTTGTGGGCGTTCAACGAAGAAGTGGTGGCGCGGGCGATTGACGCAAGCAAAATTCCGGGGGTGAGCGGGGTGGGGCACGAGACCGAT
>JAGWMH010000357.1 GCA_028871775.1 Betaproteobacteria bacterium | reverse complement strand
GTGGATATTCCGGCCAGATTGAACAATTCTCTGCAAGGCGTGAACATGCAGCTTGCATCTGGCAGCGCCGGCGGATTGCAGCGCGTCGCCGAGGTGCCGATCTATTCCGCCGATGCCGTGGTGCGCCGTGCCGTTGCGCTGCAAAAGACCCGTGATGCCGCTGCTCCGCGGGTATCGATGCACAGCGCTGAGTTGCGGAAACTTGGCGTATCGCCGGGCGATCAGGTGAAGGTCAGCCAGGGGCAAAACAGCGTGCAACTGGCGGTGGCGGCTGATGACAGCCTGCCGAAAGGCGTGGCGCGCGTAGCAGCCGGGCATACCGCCACGGTGGGGCTGGGTGCGATGTTTGGAACACTGACGGTGGAGCGGGCATGATGGAGTTACTGCAAACATTGCATCAGGCCGGACTGGGCCTGTTCGGCCCGCTCTGGCTGACGGTGTGGACGCTGGTCAAGATCGTTGCCATCGTGGCGCCGCTGATGGTAGGCGTGGCCTATCTCACGCTGGCGGAGCGCAAGGTGATCGGGTACATGCAGGTGCGCATCGGCCCCAACCGCGTCGGCCCTTATGGCTTGCTGCAACCGATCGCCGACGGCCTCAAGCTGGTGTTCAAGGAAATCATTATTCCGACCGGTTCGAACAAATTTTTGTTCGTGATAGCGCCGATCATGGCGCTGATGCCTGCCCTGGCAGCCTGGGCGGTGATACCGTTTGACGTCGGCATGTCCGCAGCCAATGTGAATGCGGGTTTGCTCTATGTCCTGGCGATGACTTCGCTCGGCGTGTACGGCGTGATCATCGCAGGCTGGGCATCCAATTCCAAATACGCCTTCCTCGGTGCGCTGCGCTCGGCCGCGCAGATCGTGTCCTACGAAATCGCCATGGGTTTCGCCCTGGTGTGCGTGCTGATGGTTTCTCAGAGCATGAACCTTGGCGACATCGTGCGCGGCCAGCAAGGCGGCGCGGGGCTGTTCGGCTGGTATTTCATCCCGCTGTTCCCGATGTTTCTGGTGTACCTGATTGCCGGCGTGGCGGAAACCAACCGCGCGCCGTTCGACGTGGCCGAGGGCGAATCGGAAATTGTCGCGGGCTTCCACGTGGAATACTCCGGCATGGCGTTCGCGCTGTTCTTCCTGGCCGAGTATGCCAACATGATCCTGATTGCCGCGCTGACTTCCACCATGTTCCTTGGCGGCTGGCTGCCCCCGTTCAACATGGCACCGTTCACCTGGGTGCCGGGACTGTTCTGGCTGCTGGCCAAGATGTCGTTTGTGCTGTTCCTGTTTTTGTGGTTTCGCGCCACCTTTCCGCGCTATCGCTATGACCAGTTGATGCGCCTGGGCTGGAAAGTGTTCATCCCGCTCACGCTGGTCTGGGTGGTGGTGGTCGGTGCGTGGATGCAGACCCGGTATTGGCTGTGGTGACGGCAAGATGGAAAAAATAGCAAATTTCTTCAAGACATTTCTGCTGCATGACCTGGTCAAGGGCATGGCGCTGACCGGGCGGAATTTCTTTGCGCGCAAGATCACCGTGCAGTTTCCGGAAGAGAAGACGCCGCAGAGTTTCCGCTTCCGCGGCCTGCACGCGCAGCGCCGTTATGCCAACGGCGAAGAGCGCTGCATCGGCTGCAAGCTGTGCGAGGCGGTGTGCC
>JAGWMH010000062.1 GCA_028871775.1 Betaproteobacteria bacterium | reverse complement strand
TATTTGAAACGCCTGCTTTGCTGTATCCAGCCCAATTCGGGTAAGCTTCATTTTGACTCCTCCTCTCAGTGATTGGAAATTAGCATTCCCAATCTGGCACATCAGATGCCTTTTGAGTAGGGGGAGTCCATGTCATTAGTAGATGGCAAGAACGCCATATATTCTGGAAATGCTTGCCGTGTAAGCTGGAACATCGCTTTTACTCCCTTGATCTCAAAGTGCACAAGCATCCTAACATGGCGGTTGCTTGCGTGAAAGCAAGGTAGCCCGGGTGGGAAGAATGGGTAATAGAATAACGCAGTGAAAAAATGGCGCTAAAAAGCGCCATTTTTATTGGATGAGAATGCCGGGTCAGAAGCGGTGGCTGAGGCCGATGGTGAACGAGGAATTGGCGGTAAGTTGTTCGCCGTTCACGTATTGATACAGCGGCAGTTGCACCAAGCCGTAGAGTTGCGTGCTGGGGGTGAATGCGTAACTCAGGCCGGGGGCGAGGGATAATATACTGCCGCCACTGCTGGGGCCGCCGGTAACGGGTGACAGGGCGGCTGCGGTGCCTGAATCGGTGGCGTTCCACTGCGCGCTCAGTTGCAGTAATCCGCTCAGCTCGCGGCTGAATGCATAGCGTGTGCCGCCATCGAGGTTGATCTGGTTGCCGGGGCGGAATGTGGCGCTTGAGCTGATGGAGCTTTGCACGGTGCCCTGCGCGAAGCAGGTCCAGTTGCTGCCCGGTATGGATTTAAACATGAACGCACCCGCGATCAGATCGGTGCTGCCGTTGCCCGGTTGCAGGGTAACTTCGTTGGGTTTTACTCCTGTTTGCGCGATCACGAAATCTTTTTTGCCGGTGTTCAGTTTCAGCCCGAATTTCACGCCAACGCCGGAGCGGCTGACTTCATCCAGTGCCCAGCGGTAACGCCCCACTACCTTGATGTCGCCCAGAGCCTTGGCTGAGAAGCTTTCGTAGCCTGCCGGTGTCGCGCCAACATACGGCCCCAGATTGTGGGCGTGGTCGCGCATGATGTATGGCAGGTTCAGCGTCACGCCCCAGTGCTCGTCGTGGGCATAGTCCACCGAAGCAGTGACGATCTTGTTGGTGGTGTTCAGATTTTCCACTTCGCCTGCAAATGCAGTATCGGCTGCGATTTTGTTGGTGCCAGAACGAAGCTGGTCGGCGCGGCTGTAGGTGTAACGCAAATCTGCGCTCCAGCCGGGTTGAGTTGAGCTGTGCTCGTCCCAGTTGGTGTTGATCGAGCATGCGGTGCTGCCGCAACTGGCTTGTGCTGTCGCATAGCCGAGCAACCCGATTAACCCAAAGCTGACTGCGAGATAATTTTTTGCCATGTTCTCTCCTGTAGATGCGGCATTATAGGAGAACGCAGAGCGGTGCAAGTGCGACAAATTGTCGCACCCCGCAGGCCGGAGTTAATCGTTTTGTGCCAGCCGTTGCCTGGAGAGTGCGGGGTTCTGTGCAAAGTAGCGCTTGATGCCGCCGAGGATGGCGCGTGCCAGTTTTTTCTGATAGTCCTCGTCGTTGAGGCGACGCTCTTCGGCGGGGTTGCTGATGAAGGCGGTTTCCACCAGCACCGAGGGAATGTCGGGCGACTTCAGCACGGCAAAGCCGGCCTGTTCGACGAAGCCGCGATGCAGGGTGTTCATGCTGCCCAGTTCGCCCAGCACATGTTTGGCCAGTTTCAGGCTGTCGCTGATGGTGGCGGTCTGCGAAAGGTCGAGCAGGGTGCGCGCGAGGTAGGGGTCCTTCACCGCGATGTTCACGCCGCCGATCAGGTCGGCCTCGTTTTCCTTCTTCGCCAGCCAGCGTGCCGCCGCGCTGGTGGCGCCATGCTCGGACAGGGCGAATACCGAGGAGCCGCGCACATCCGATTTGACGAAGGCATCGGCATGGATGGAGATGAACAGGTCGGCATGGATTTGCCGCGCTTTCTCCACGCGCCCGCCGAGCGGGATGAAGTAATCGCCGTCGCGGATGAGCACGCCGCGCATCCCCGGCGTCTCGTCCACCAATTCTTTCAGATGGTGCGCAATCGCCAATGTGACGTTTTTCTCAAATGTGCCGCGGCGCCCTTGCGCGCCCGGATCTTCGCCACCATGCCCGGCGTCGATGGCGATGATCAATGTGCGGGTGCTGATTTCCGGGCTGCTTTTTGCCGGTGTTTTATCCGGCTTGGTGCCGGTGTTCGGCACGGCAGGCAATGGTGCTTCGGCAGCGGGAGTCTCAGCGGCCATGGGCAGTTCCTGCGTTTCGGGCAGGGCAGCTGCGACGGGTTTTTCTTCTTGTGCGGCAGGTGGCTCGGGAAGCCTGTTTTCAGGGCGCAGCACCAGCGCCATCAGGGGATCAATGGGAACGGCAGGATAGATATCCAGCACCAGGCGATGGCCATATTCGGCGACAGGCTTGAGGTTGAATAACTGTGGCTTCACCTCGGCTTTGAGGTCAAGCACCAGCCGTGTTACACCGGGTTTGAAGCGGCCAACGCGCACGCTCTTGATGTAGGGATCGTCGTTGCCGACCTTGCCGGCAAGTCCGTTAAGCGGGGCGGTGATATCAACATCTTCCAGGTCAATGACCAGCCGCTCGGGGTCCTTCACGGTGAACATGTTGTAGCGAACCGGCTGTTTTGATTCCAGCGTCAGGCGGGTGTATTCCTGCGCCGGCCAGACGCGCGCGGAGTCAATGGCGATGGCTGCTTGTGCGCAAGGCTGCCATAACAGGCACAGTACTGCGGTTAATTTGGCAACGACTTTAAGCATTCCCTGCCTGTCTCTGTATTTGCGCGGATGGTGATGTTGCGGCCACTGGGCAGTATCTCGAACATGATTTCCACATCTGCCTGCGGCACCAGACTTTGCGCTTTTTCCGGCCACTCCACCAGGCACACGTTGCGCCCGTTGAACTCATCGCGGAATCCCGCAGCCTCCCATTCTTCCCCGCTGCGAAAGCGGTACAGATCAAAATGACACAAGTGTAACCCACCCGCTTCATACTGCTCAAGCAATGTATAGGTCGGGCTCTTTACACGTCCCGTGTGGCCCAGCGCCTGTAGCAGCGCGCGCACCAGCGTGGTCTTGCCCGCGCCCAGATCGCCGCGCAGATGGATCACCATACCCGCCTTGAGTGCGTCTGCCAGCCGTGCGGCGAAAGCCATGGTTGCGGCCTCATCGGCCAGCAGGAATGAGAGGTTCGCGTAGCGATCGTTCGTCCCCTCTCCCGCCTGCGGGGGAGGGTTAGGGTGGGGGGCGGGCATGGTGGACTCCATCATCAGCGTTGCACCTTTATTATACCCACAGGGATATTGCGAGCTTCCCCCTTGCGGCGGAATGCCTGCTTACCCCACTTCGGCTATCATCAGGCTTATGCAAAATGAGACCTCACAAACGAATTACGCAACGCTCGCCGCCAGCATCAAGGAGTGGGGCAGGGCGCTCGGCTTTCAGGCAGTGGGCATCAGCGATACCGCACTGGATGGCGCCGAAGTGCGCCTGCTGAAATGGCTTGCGCGTGGCTATCACGGCGAGATGGATTATATGGCAAAACACGGCACCAAACGCAGCCGTCCGGCGGAACTGGTGCCCGGCACGCTGCGCGTCATTTCGCTGCGCATGGACTATTACCCGCCCGATGCAAAGGATGCCTGGGAAGTGTTGGAGGATGGCAACCGGGCGTTCATTTCGCGCTATGCGCTGGGGCGCGACTACCACAAGGTGTTGCGCAACCGCCTGGAAAAACTGGCGGAAAAAATTCGCACCGCAGCGGACGATTTCAGCTATCGCATATTCACCGACAGCGCACCGGTGCTGGAAGTGGAACTGGCAAGCAAGGCACACCTCGGCTGGCGCGGCAAACACACTTTGCTGCTGTCGCGCGAGCATGGCTCGTGGTTTTTTCTGGGCGAGCTTTATATCAGCCTGCCGTTGCCCATAGATACTCCAGAAGAAAATCATTGCGGCACCTGCAAGCGCTGCATCGAAGTCTGCCCCACACAGGCCATCGTCGCGCCATATCAACTGGATGCACGGCGCTGCATTTCCTACCTCACCATCGAACTCAAGGGCAGCATTCCGCCGGAGTTGCGCCCGCTGATCGGCAACCGCATCTATGGTTGTGACGATTGCCAGCTGGTTTGTCCGTGGAACCGCTTTGCGCACAAAAGCGTGGAAGCGGATTTCGCCGTGCGGCATGGGCTGGATGATGCCGCGCTCACCGAGCTATTCGCATGGGATGAAACGACCTTCAAGGAAAAGCTTGCCGGCAACGCCATCCACCGCATCGGCCATGAACAATGGTTGCGCAACATCGCTGTGGCGCTGGGCAATGCGCCCAGGAGCGCGGAAGTTCTGGCCGCATTGCAAACTCGTGCACAAGACGCATCGCCACTGGTGCGCGAGCACGTGGCATGGGCACTTGAGCAACAATGTGCGCTCGAAAAACGCGAATAGTGTTTGACTGGTTTACCCTGCTTTGCTATAGTCGCACCCCTTCCTGACGCGGGGTGGAGCAGTCTGGCAGCTCGTCGGGCTCATAACCCGAAGGTCGTAGGTTCAAATCCTGCCCCCGCAACCACCATTCTTGTTACCGAAAGCGATTGGAACGCCATAGCCCGTTTTGTAGGGGTGACGTTTTACGGTATCATTGCGCTCCATGACCAAGTACATATTTATTACCGGCGGCGTAGTGTCCTCATTGGGCAAGGGAATCGCCGCAGCCTCCCTCGCGGCGATTCTTGAATCGCGCGGCCTCAAGGTAACACTGCTCAAGCTGGATCCCTATATCAACGTTGACCCGGGCACCATGAGTCCGTTTCAGCACGGCGAGGTGTTCGTGACGGAAGACGGCGCGGAAACCGATCTGGATCTCGGCCACTATGAGCGCTTCGTCTCGGCCAAGATGCGCAAGGCCAATAATTTCACCACCGGCCAGATTTACGATAGCGTGATCCGCAAGGAGCGCCGCGGTGAGTACCTCGGCAAGACGGTGCAGGTGATTCCGCATATCACCAACGAAATCCAGACGTTCATCGAGCGCGGTGCAACTGCGTCACATAATGGCCAGGCCGATGTGGCCATTGTCGAGATTGGCGGCACGGTGGGCGATATCGAATCACTGCCTTTCCTTGAGGCTGCCCGTCAGATGGGGCTGCGCCGCAGCCGCGGCGACACGGCATACATCCACTTGACGCTGGTTCCCTACATCGCCAGCGCGGGTGAACTGAAAACCAAACCGACCCAGCACAGCGTGCAGAAGCTGCGCGAGATCGGTATTTCTCCAACTGCCCTGTTGTGCCGCGCGGATCGCCCGATTCCAGACGACGAGCGCGCCAAGATTTCGCTGTTCGCCAACGTGCGCGAAGATGCGGTGATTTCGATGTGGGATGTGGACAGCATCTACAAGGTTCCGCAGATGCTGAACCAGCAGGGGCTGGATCGCATCATCTGCGAGGAGCTGGGGCTGAATCCTCCGCCAGCCGATCTTTCGGTCTGGAACAAACTGGTGGAGTCGCTGGAACATCCGCAGCATGAAATCACCATCGGCATGGTCGGCAAATATGTTGACCTCACCGAATCCTACAAGTCGCTGATCGAAGCATTGCGCCATGCGGGCATCCATACCTCGACGCGCGTCAACATCGAATACCTGGATTCCGAAACGGTCGAAAGCGGCGGTGTGAATTGCCTGAAACGCCTTGATGCAGTACTGGTGCCGGGCGGCTTCGGCAAGCGCGGCACCGAAGGCAAGATCGCAGCGATACGCTATGCACGCGAAAACAAGGTGCCCTATCTCGGCATCTGCCTCGGCATGCAGCTCGCGGTTATTGAGTTTGCACGCGATGTGGCGGGAATGACCGACGCAAATAGCACCGAGTTCAATCCGGAAACCGAGCATCCGGTCGTGGCGCTCATCACCGAATGGCTGGATCGCGATGGCAAGGTGGAGATCCGCAGCGTGGATTCCGATCTCGGCGGCACCATGCGCCTGGGTGCGCAGCGCTGCCCGATCAAGCCAGACACCCTGGCGGCGCGCATTTATGGCGCGGAAGTCAACGAGCGCCACCGTCACCGCTACGAGGTCAACAACTATTACGTGCCGATACTGGAAAAGAAGGGGATGGTGATTGCAGCGCGCACACCGAGCGAGGCCTTGCCGGAAATCATGGAATTGCCGCAAACGATGCACCCCTGGTTTGTCGGCGTGCAGTTCCATCCGGAGTTTACATCCACGCCGCGTGACGGGCATCCGTTGTTCAAGTCCTTTGTCGAGGCGGCAGTGCAGCACAGCCAGAGCGTACAAGCCAGGCAGAAGGTGGCGGCTTGAAGCTGTGCGGATTTGATGTTGGCCTGAATCACCCATTGTTTCTGATTGCCGGGCCATGCGTGATCGAATCCGGGCAGATGGCGCTGGATACGGCGGGGCAGCTGAAAGAAATTTGCCAGCAGCTTGGCATCCCGTTCATTTACAAATCGTCTTATGACAAGGCCAACCGCAGCTCCGGCAAATCCTTTCGCGGGTTCGGTTTGGATGCGGGCCTGAAAATTCTGGCCGAAGTCAAAAGGCAGATTGGCGTGCCGGTGCTGACTGACGTGCATTCGATAGAAGACATTGCGCCGGTGGCCGCCGTGGTGGATGTGCTGCAAACGCCCGCCTTCCTGTGCCGCCAGACCGACTTCATTCATGCGGTGGCCAGGGCAGGGCGCCCGGTGAACATCAAGAAGGGGCAGTTCCTGTCGCCGTGGGACATGCAGAACGTGGTGGAAAAAGCGCGCGAGGCCAGCGGCCAGGACAACATCATGGTGTGCGAGCGCGGAGCCTCGTTCGGCTACAACAATCTGGTGTCGGACATGCGTTCGCTGGCGGTGATGCGCAACACCGGTTGCCCGGTGGTGTTCGATGCCACGCACTCGGTGCAGTTGCCGGGCGGGCAGGGCACCAGTTCCGGCGGCCAGCGCGAATTCGTGCCGGTGCTGGCGCGCGCCGCAGTGGCGGCGGGGATTTCCGGGCTGTTCATGGAAACACATCCGCATCCGGCGCAGGCGTTGTCGGATGGGCCGAATGCTTTTCCATTAGGCCAGTTGAAAGCGTTGTTGCAAACCCTGAAAATGCTGGATGAAACGGTGAAGCGGCAAGGGCTGATTGAAGAAAAATTTGATTTAAAGAATGTTTAGAGAGAAAGAAGAAAAATGAGTGCAATCGTAGATGTTGTAGCGCGTGAAATACTGGACTCCCGCGGCAATCCCACGGTCGAGGCGGATGTGTTGCTGGAATCCGGCGTGATGGGGCGCGCCGCCGTGCCGTCCGGCGCATCCACCGGCACCAAGGAGGCAGTGGAACTGCGCGATGACGACAAGCAGCGCTATCTCGGCAAGGGCGTGTTGCGCGCGGTGGAATATGTGAACACCGAGATCGCCGAGGCAATTGTCGGCCTGGATGCGGCGGAACAAGCCTTTATTGACCAGACCATGATCGATCTGGACGGCACCGAAAACAAATCACGCCTGGGCGCGAATGCCATCCTGGCTGTCTCCATTGCCGTGGCCAAGGCTGCTGCGGAAGAAGCCGGCCTGCCGCTATACCGCTATCTGGGCGGCGCGGCGCGCATGGAGATGCCGGTGCCGATGATGAACATCATCAACGGCGGGGCGCATGCCACCGGCGGGGCGGATATACAGGAATTCATGATCATCCCGGTGGGCAGCCAGAGCTTCCGCGAGGCGCTGCGGTGCGGCGCGGAAGTGTTCCACAACCTGAAAAAGATCCTGCACCACCGTGGCCTGAGCACCACGGTGGGCGACGAAGGCGGCTTTGCGCCTGCCCTGGGTTCCAACGAGGCCGCGCTGAAAGTCATCGTGGAAGCCATTGAGGCGGCGGGTTACGTGCCCGGCGCGGACGTGGCGATCGGCATAGATGCCGCCGCCTCAGAGTTTTACAAGGATGGCCAGTACCACCTGAAGGCGGACGGAATGACCCTCAACTCCGCCCAGATCATAGACCTGTACGCCACATGGGCGGACAAGTATCCCATCATCAGCATCGAGGATGGCATGAGCGAGCACGACTGGGACGGCTGGAAGCTGTTGACCGAGCGTCTGGGCAAATCGATTCAAATCGTGGGTGACGATATATTCGTGACCAACACCAAGATTCTGCGCGAAGGCATCAAACAGGGCATCGCCAATTCCATCCTGATCAAGGTGAACCAGATCGGTACCCTCACCGAGACTTTCGCGGCGATAGAAATGGCCAAACGGGCTGGCTACACTGCCGTGATTTCGCACCGCTCCGGCGAAACCGAGGACTCCACCATTGCCGACCTTGCCGTCGCCACCAACGCCATGCAAATCAAGACCGGCTCGCTGTCGCGCTCCGACCGCATAGCGAAATACAACCAACTGCTGCGCATTGAGGAAGACCTCGGTGACAGCGCGTCTTATCCCGGGCGTCACGCTTATTACCAGTTGGCGTAGGCGTGTTCTTGTTAGATGCGCTGGATCTCGCTGATTTTTGTCGCCCTGATCCTGCTGTTGCAGTATCCGCTCTGGCTAGGCAAGGGCGGCTGGTTGAAAGTGTGGGATATAGATCGGCAGGTCGAGGCGCAAAAGCAGCTTAACCAACAGACACAAACGCGCAATGCGGTGCTGGATGCCGAAGTGCGCGATCTCAAGCAGGGCACCGAAGCGGTTGAGGAACGTGCGCGCAGCGAACTGGGCATGGTCAAGCGCGACGAAGTGTTTTTCCAAATCGTAGCTAATCCGCCGTCGTCAGCACCTGCATCGGCGGTTTCTGAGGATAAGAAAATCCCCTGATTGCGATAGGTTATTCCGATTCAACACAAGAGTTGCAGTGGTATTAATCTTCAATATCTGGCGCGACAAACGTGTCTGACAGAGAGCCAGCATCCGCAGTAGCAGTAGTATTAAGAATGGTTCCGGGACTGGGGACGTAACCACCACCGCCAAGCATGGCAAGTTGGAATAGCAATTCCGCGTCTGTTATGTTGAGTATGGTTTTTCCGTCCGCCTGAATTTGTATGCGCATATAAGCCTCAGAGGTTTTACCTTAACGCCGGGTTTGAACACTTAAACCTGGAGTGGGGTGGTTTCTCCAAATTTAATCCCTTGTACAAAACCCAAATGTCCGAGTAACAAATCCACATTACAAAAAATAAAACCAACGTGCTGGTTAGATTAAAAATATTTTTAAATGTAAACACAATTGGTCAAACCTAGGTTTG
>JAGWMH010000356.1 GCA_028871775.1 Betaproteobacteria bacterium | reverse complement strand
GATGACGGGAATATGAAGAAGGCGTGAAATTGCTACTTGGGCGGTTTGTTCAAAACCTGATCAAGCAGCAGCACGTAACCTGACTGTGCCGATAGCAGAGTTTGGGGAAGTGTAAAAGTTGTTTCCGGGTCTTGTTTTTTTGGGGTGATATTTTGCAGTCCCCGCGCTATAGCTTCTTGCGCAGCGCGTGCCAGCACACGGCGATTCTCGCTGGCTGCGATCAGTGCGGGAGTGAACACGGCCAATGCGTTGTGATGCCTGCATCGCAGGATGCGCCAAATGGAGTGTGCAAGAGTTGTGTTGCCGGTGAAGGCAGCGGCGAAACTTGGTTCCCCCTGATCATCCAGATAGCGCAGGGCAATTGGGCAAAGCTTCACCCCTGCATCAATCGCGGGCTGGATGAGCGCCGAGTGAAAATGCCCAACCTGTTTGCCGTCTGTGGTGGTGCCTTCGGGAAACAGGCTTACGCAAACTCCCTGTTTAAGCATGAGGCTGACGCGTTGGGTAATCAAGGCGGCATCTCGGCGCATGGCACGTTCAATGAAAATGGTGCCACTGCGTTTGCATAGCCAGCCGATGAGCGGCCAGCTGCGCACTTCTGATTTGGCAATAAAGCGCGATGGATGAATCGCATTCAGCACAAAAATATCCAGCCATGAAACATGGTTGGCGACGATCAAATAACCGCCTTCGCCGCGCGTGGGTTGTTGCCCCTCGGCCTGGATGCCGATGTTGAGGATGGTCAGCAGTTGTCTGCTCCATGCTTTCAGGGTACAGCGTTGTCTTGTTTGATTCAGGTGCGGATAGAATATTGCCAGAAGCACCCCATACAAAAGGTGCAGGGCAAGGCGGCAGCCCCGGAACAGGCTTACCAGAATTTCCGGTGAATGCTTATCCATATTGCGCATTGGCCATTTCTGGTTGTTGTAATTCGCGCCGCTCAACAAACAGGCTGTTGCCGGGGGTTTTCTTGGCCATTTTCTTGGCTGCCGTGGCGGCCTCCGATATCTCATGATGCGAACTGAACATTCCCGGAGCGGCCCAGATTGCGCCGATCGAGAGTGTGGGTAACGGGTGGTGAACGATGCGGCCTTGACGGTCTTCGCTCAAGTAGCCGCCGATGCAACGATGCCTTTCCTCATACAGCACCGAGGATGTATTTGCAAAGGAATTCAGGGCTTGATGGCAGCGTTTTTCCCAATCCGGGGTTTGCATGACCATGATGAAATCATCCCCTCCAATATGGCCGATAAAATCGAGATTGGGGTCACACGCCCAGCCAAGTACCCGCCCGGTGAATTGAATCATCTCATCACCTTTGCGATAACCATACACATCATTGAAAGGTTTGAAGTAGTCAAGATCGGCATAGCAAACCGCGAATGATTTGCCGGATTTAAGCAAATATTCGATGTGCTCATTGATAGGGACATTACCGGGCAGCAAGGTCAAGGGATTGGCGTAGCGTGCGGTTTCAATCTGCGCATTGGTAATCTCGCGCAACAGGTCTTGCACGGTGCCGACCCCGACGTAACGGCCTTGCTCGGTAATGATGAAGCCGTCGGTAAAATGCTCGGTTCCGGATTCACTCAGGAAGCAGCTCAATTCATGGATAGGAGTGGATTTTTCCACCAGCAACGGCTCTGCATTCATCA
>JAGWMH010000355.1 GCA_028871775.1 Betaproteobacteria bacterium | reverse complement strand
GCCAGTGGTGCAGCAAACGGCTGCCCATGTTGGTGGCGCAGGTGTCGAGCAGCGAGAGCAGGGTGGGGGCGGGCTCGCCGCGCAGGGTCTGGGTGATTTCCAGGTTGCGTCTTGTCGCTGCATCCATGCGCACATACTGGTCGGCGCTGTACACCTGCACGCTGCGCACATGGGCGATGCCTTGCCCTTGTGTGAGTCTGGCGTAACCGAGCAGCGCGCCCGCCGCTTCCAGCCCGGCGGTGTAATCGTCGCAGCCGAAGCCGGCGAGGTCGAGCGTGGCGAACTGCTGGCACAGCGCGCGCCGCGCGGTTTCCAGATCGAAATGCCAGTCGGGAAGTGCCTTGAAAGCCGCATGGATACTGGCTTGCAGGGCAGCGTTTTCGGCGTGCAGGATTTCGGAAGGCTGCAGGCGTTCCAGTTCGGCGGGCAGATTTTCGGCGGCAGTCTCGCACACGAAAAATTGCCCCGAGGCCAGGTTGAGCCAGGCCAGCCCCACCTTGCCGTGGCGTTCATGCAGCGCCAGCAGCAGGGTGTCGCGCTTTTCTTCCAGCAACGCGGAGTCGGTGACGGTGCCCGGCGTGACGATGCGCACCACCTTGCGCTCGACCGGGCCTTTGCTGGTGGCGGGGTCGCCGATCTGTTCACAGATCGCCACCGATTCGCCCAGCCGCACCAGCCGCGCCAGATATTGCTCTGCGGCGTGATAGGGCACGCCCGCCATCTTGATCGGCTGGCCGCCCGATGCGCCGCGCTGCGTCAGCGTGATGTCGAGCAGCTTCGCTGCGCGCGTCGCGTCTTCATGGAACAGTTCGTAGAAATCCCCCATGCGGTAGAACAGCAGCATGTCGGGATGCTGCGCCTTGATGCGCAGATACTGCTGCATCATCGGTGTATGTGCCGCTGTCATGACTCGACGTCAGCTTTTTAATCCGTCGGTGAGATGCGGCGCAATGACTTGCAGCATCTGCGCGAACACCTTGGGGTTGCCCGCGCAGATGTGGCCGGTCTTGATGTAGGTGTCGTTGCCCTGCAGGTCGCCGACCAGCCCGCCCGCTTCGGTGATCAGCAGGCACCCCGCGGCGATGTCCCACGGCTTGAGGCAGGTCTCGAAGAAGCCGTCGTAGCGCCCGGCGGCGGTGTAGGCCAGGTCCAGCGCGGCGGAGCCGGGACGGCGCAGGCCGGAGGTTTTCTGCATCAGGTCGCGCAGGATGTTCATGTAGGCATCGAGGTGTTCGAAGCGGGTATAGGGAAAGCCGGTGCCGATCAGGCAGTCGGCGAGGTGAAGGCGCTTGGTGACGCGCAGGCGGCGGTCGTTGAGGTATGCGCCGCGCCCGCGCGTGGCGGTGAACAGTTCGTTCTTGGTCGGGTCGTACACCACGGCTTGGGTGATGATGCCTTTGTGCTGCAAGGCGATGGATACGGAATATTGCTGGAAGCCGTGCAGAAAGTTGGTGGTGCCATCCAGCGGGTCGATGATCCAGAGGTATTCCGAGTCGCCTTGTGTGCCGCTCTCTTCTGCTAGAATCGCGTGCTCCGGATAGGCATCCAGCAAGGTCTGGATGATGGTCTGTTCGGCGGCGCGGTCCACCTCGCTGACGTAATCGGAGTGCGATTTCTTGGTGACGGTGAGATGGTCGAGGTTGTCGGCGGCACGGTGGATCA
>JAGWMH010000061.1 GCA_028871775.1 Betaproteobacteria bacterium | reverse complement strand
CACCATGGCTTGCCCGAGGGGTTTATCCTCCCTGAGGCCGATTACCCCGACTGCGTAACCATCGCCCAGCAGATTTGCGCAGAGCTGGCAGTAATTTTCGAGTGGCCAGGCGCGTATCGGCAGGATGCCGCCGCTTGGGTAAACCAGTACCAGCCTTTTATCCTTGATCGCGGGGAAGTCAGCGTGTAGCTGTGCAGCGACCCGCTGCAACTCATCCTCCGGTAAGGCCAGCACAGGCGGATCAATAACATCTGCCGCAGGTAACCCCTTGGCAATCGGCATGGTTCCGGATGCAATTGCCGCTACCATCGTCAGCAGCTGTTGCGATAAGTGCCGATAGGGGTTGTACAGCACCGGGCGGTTGATGAAGGAGCCGCGATAGAGGCCTTCCTGAGTGTGCCGATGAAACCCCACGCGAACCGGGGCGCCGGAAAGGTAGGAGAAAATACTGCTCACGCGGGAGAACAGCTCGCAGTCAATCACCACATCGAATTTGAGGGCGCGCATCCTGCGTATCGCACCAAGGCTGTCCTTGGCGAACCCCATCAAGGGACGGTCATTGATAGCCAGCACATTCGCTTCCGGAATTACGCCGAGCAAGTCGAGCACTTCGCGGTTCTTGCCGAACAGCATGACGTGCAAGGCTGCATCGGGATATTGCTGCTTCAATCGCGCGAACATCGGATGGGCGAGAACCAGGCTGCCCATTTCCGAAAGCAGGATAACCAGAATCCTGCGCGGCGGAGGGGGAGGGGCCGTAACACCCAGGACATTGCGGAGGTGTTCAACCAGGGAGAGCAGCGCACAAATCGGCACACCCACGAAGCGGTCAACAGCACGCTGAAATTTGATGTTCAAAGGCACTTCCAAAAATAAGCGCTGAACCTGCGTGGTATTTCGTGCCGGTCCATTAGCTAGAGCTTGAACTAATAAAGTGGGGGTAAAACACTCATCATCACCAGAAGAGCAAGAACGCCGTTGGATTCCGGCACTTTGTGCGCACCGCTTCCAAGCGTCAAAAGCTGCGGGGCATTATCGGCCAAAACCCGATTATCAACAAGCCTGTTCTCTAAACA
This sequence comes from Betaproteobacteria bacterium, assembly GCA_028871775.1. GTDB lineage: Bacteria > Pseudomonadota > Gammaproteobacteria > Burkholderiales > Gallionellaceae > CAITJF01. Next base: position 8,217 of record JAGWMH010000061.1, on the reverse strand, counting down.
ACTTTCAGAAATCCACGTTACCGTTTGACTCGTCAGGTTTTTTTAAACTATAGTGTGGCTCATGCAAACAGAATTGGACGCATTGGAGAGCAAGTTGGCACAATTGGTGCAGTTGAGCCAGCGCCTGCGCGCAGAAAACCACCGACTGCGTCAGGAATTGGCAACCACCTTAAGCCAGGGGCGCCAGTACAGCGACAAAATGGAAAACGCACGTAAACGCCTGGAGAGACTCTTGGCGCAACTCCCTGAAGACGCTGCATGAATAACGCTAAAACTAAAGCCATGGATGTCACCATCCTTGACCGTGAATTCCGCGTTGCTTGTCCTGAAGATGAGCGCGCCGAATTGCTCGAAGCTGTCTCTTATCTCGACAAAAAAATGCGCGAGGTGCGCGATACCGGCAAGGTTGCCACGGTAGAGCGCATCGCCATCATGGCTGCCTTGAATATCGCCCACGAGCTGCTGACTACGCGTCTCGGTACCGGTTTTGACATGGGGGAATTTAAGCGTAGAATAAATTCCATGCAGGCAACCATCGATGCGACTCTCGCAGAACAGGATGAGTTGTTTTAGGTTTATCCCCTGCGGTGTTCGTCAGGCCCATAATTCTTTGAACCGATAAGCTTTGCTTAGGCTGCGACCCTTAATGTTACTGTTGTGCGCATCCCTTGCGGATGTACCTGAGGTAACCGGGAACCGGCCGTCTTGAACCCAGGTTCAAGATACTGGGTCAACGGCACAGGCGGGGGATTTGTTTATGGATGGGAAATGAAACGAACCATTGCGGGTTTCTCATTAAGATGCTTTGCAAAAGACGAGGAATGTAAAGAGCGGTTCCTTTCCGGCTAACCAGTGTTGTCCAGTCCTGCCAACACCATTTCCGCAGCGCGCAGTACGGCGCGAGCCTTGTTTTGCGTTTCAGTCCATTCGCTCTGCGGCACGGAGTCGGCCACGATGCCCGCACCCGCTTGCACATACAGCGTGGTATCTTTGACAACAGCGGTGCGCAACGCGATGGCCAAGTCCATGTCGCCGTTGAAACCGAGATATCCGACCGCGCCAGCGTAGATGCCGCGTTTGCTTGGTTCCAGTTCGTCTATGATTTCCATCGCGCGCACCTTGGGTGCGCCGCTCACCGTTCCCGCCGGGAAAGTGGCCTTGAGCACATCTATCGCATCCAGCCCCGGCTTGAGTAAGCACTCGACGTTGGAGACGATGTGCATCACGTGCGAATAGCGCTCGATCACCATTTTTTCCGTGAGCTTCACCGAGCCGTGTTGCGCTATGCGCCCCACGTCATTGCGGCCTAAATCGATCAGCATCAGGTGCTCCGCCAACTCCTTGGGGTCGGCCAGCAGTTCTTGCGCCAGTACAGCATCCTGCTGCGGTGTCTTGCCGCGCGGACGCGTTCCGGCGATCGGGCGCACCGTGACGGTATCCTGCTCGAGGCGCACCAGAATTTCCGGCGAGGCACCGACCACATGGTGATCTCCCATGTCGTAATAGAACATGTAGGGTGAAGGGTTCAGGCTGCGCAGCGCGCGGTACAGCGATAAGGGTGCCGCGGGGAACGGCTGCGACATGCGCTGCGCCAGCACCACCTGCATGATGTCGCCGTCGAAAATATACTGTTTGGCCTTTGCCACCGCCTGTTTGAATTGCTCTTCGCCGAATTCGGATTTTGCCGCACCACCGTGCATCGGCGGGGCATGCGGGATGTCCATCGGTTGCCGCAAGCGCGTGGTCAATTCATCCAGGCGTTGCCGTGCCAATGTATAAGCATCGGCCTGTTCCGGGTTGGCATATACGATGAAAGTGAGTTTGCCGGAAAGATTGTCCACCACCGCCAGTTGTTCGGTCAGCATCAGCAGGATGTCGGGTGTATCCAGCACGTCCGGTTTTTGTGTCTGCGCCAGGCGCGGTTCGATATAACGCACCGTGTCATAGCCGAAATAACCCGCCAATCCGCCGGTAAACCGCGGCAGGCCGGATAACGGCGCAACCTTGAAACGTGACTGGTAATCCTTGAGGAAGTCCAGCGGATTGTCTGCGTCGTGCGTGGTTTCGTCCGAGTGGTGCGTCAGCGTAATGCGCCTGCCGCGCACCGTGATGCGTGTGTCGGCGGGCAGGCCGATGAATGAATAGCGCCCGAAGCGCTCGCCGCCCTGCACCGATTCCAGCAGGTAGGAATAGGGCTTGTTGGCGAGCTTGAGATACAGCGACAGCGGCGTGTCGAGGTCGGCGAAGGTCTCAATGACCAGCGGGATGCGGTTATAGCCTTGTGCGGCCAGTTGGTTGAACTCTTGTTCGGTGATCGGTGACAGCATGACAGTTCCTCAATTTTTAAGGGAAAAAACGGCGCAAAGCGCGCCGCAGCGGCTGAGCGGGATGGTTCTCACCATCGCCAGCTTGCGGGCTTTCTCCAGAGGTCGAGGTTGTTGTGTGTTATCAGTCAAGCTCGCTTGATCAGTTTCAGTGCCGCCGTCAGGTTCACGATCACCGCATCCAGGTCCAGATCGTCCACCGGCTTGCCGTGATTATAACCGTAAGGCACGCAAAATATCGGGCAGCCCGCGGCGCGCGCAGCAACTGTGTCATTCAGCGAATCGCCGATCATCAGCACCTGCGCTGGCGGCACGCCGAAAAATTTTGCGGCGTGCAGCAGCGGCATGGGATGCGGCTTCTTCTCCGGCAGCGAATCGCCGGACAGCACGATCTCGAAATACGGCGCCAGCCCCGAATTCTTGACCAACGGTTCAGTAAAGCGCGCCGCTTTGTTGGTGATGCAACCCAGGCGGAAACCTGCGGCCTTCATGGCTTCCAGACCTGCGATCACGCCGTCGAACGGCTTGCTGTGCAGCAGCAGTCCGGTGTAATGCTTTTCGAAAACCGGCAGCGCCTGTTGATACAGCACGGCCTCCGGCTCGGCATGCATGTCGCCGGTCAGCGCGCGCTTCACCAGCCATGAAATGCCGTTGCCGATGTAGCTCATCAGCAACTCTTGCGATACGGCGGGACGGCCCATGTCGCGCAACATGCGGTTGGCTGCTTCCGCCAGTTCCGGCGCGCTGTGCAGCAGCGTGCCATCCAGATCAAGCAGGATGGCTGCAATGCTTAACGGGAAACGCGCTTGCGGCACTACTTGCTTACTTTGGCCAGTTCTGCGCGCAAGGCGGCAACCACGGTGTCGTAACGGTGCGGGTCGCTGTCCTTGCCCGCGTTGAAGATGGCGGAACCGGCGACGAAAGTATCCACGCCCGCCTCGGCCACTTCGCGGATGTTGGCCGGGCCGACGCCGCCGTCGATTTCCAGGCGGCAGGTGTAGCCGCCCGCGTCTATCATCTTGCGCACTTTGCGCGCCTTGTCCAGCACGTAAGGGATGAATTTTTGCCCGCCGAAGCCGGGGTTCACCGACATCAGCAGCACCATGTCCAGCTTGGGCAGCATGTATTCCAGCACGCCCAGCGGCGTGGCCGGATTGAACACCAGGCCCGGCTTGCAGCCGCTCTCGCGGATCAACCCGATGGTGCGATCTATGTGCTCGGACGCTTCCGGGTGAAAAGTGATGTAAGTCGCGCCAGCCTTGGCAAAGTCCGGAATGATGCGATCCACCGGTTTGACCATCAAATGCACGTCTATCGGCGCGGTCACGCCGTGCTTGCGCAGAGCTTCGCAGACCAGCGGCCCGATGGTCAGATTCGGCACGTAATGGTTATCCATCACGTCGAAGTGCACGATATCCGCGCCGGAAGCGAGCACGTTGTCAACTTCCTCGCCCAGCCTGGCGAAGTTGGCGGAAAGAATACTGGGAGCGATCTTGTACATGGATTGAGCCTTAACGAGTTTGCCTTCAAGGCGGACATTCTACCCGAAACTTGTTGATGGATTAATTCAACATCAGTATTGCCACGGCTGGCGAAATATTGTGAAATGCTCCATGGACAAGGGTGACGGTTGCCGCATAAACATCATCGCCGTGCAGGCAAATTCTTTTCCGGGTAATCCGGTGGAAACGGCCGTGCTGAGCGTGTTGCGTGCGCTGCATTGACGGCATGTCGTTAAAAACCAACTACAGATTCATCGCACCGATTTACGATGCATTCATTGAGCGCGCCACCCGCGGTGCGCGGCAGCGCAGCCTGTCACTTCTTCCGCAACAAGGCGCAGCGCGGGTATTGGTCAGCGGGGCGGGCACCGGGCTGGATTTTCCCTTTTTGCCGCCGTGCCATGATTACACCGCGCTTGATTTCACCGCCGCGATGCTGGCGCGGGCTAAGGGCAGGGCGCGCGGCTTGCGCATGGCATGGGTGCGGGGCGACAGCATGGCGCTGCCTTTTGTGAATGAAGAGTTTGATTACGTGGTGCTGCACCTCATCGTTGCGGTTGTGCCAGAACCCCAACGCTGCCTGGCCGAAGCCGCGCGTGTGCTCAAGCCCGGCGGGCGCATCCTGCTGTTCGACAAGTTTCTGCGCCGCGGACAACGGGCATGGCTGCGGCGCAGCCTGAGCCCGCTGATTGGGCGAATGGCCACGTGCCTGGACGTGGTGTTCGAAGATGTGCTGGAAACTGTGCCGGGGTTGCATGTAATATCGGACCAGCCTGCGCTGGTGCGCGGCTGGTTCCGTTTGATTGAATTGCAGAAGGAATGAATGTGATTAACGTGAGACTTGCGCAGCGAGTCCTTGTCCTCCTCGCCCGCTTGCGGGAGAGTGCAGGGGAGAGGGAAACGGGCATGGCCGGCTTCTTCATCAGGAGCGGCATTTTTGCCATGCCCGTTAGAACAAACAAGAAATGGCATACCTGGTGGCTGTGCGCATTGCTCGCCGCTTGCGCCGCACCGCCCAAGCCGCCCATTGCACCGCCACCGCAAGTGGTCCAGCCACCCGTGGCGCCGCCGCCCGCTCCGCTGTTCGCGGTGAGCAAGTGGGAAATGCTGCCGGACTGGCAGGCGCATGATCTTGCGCCATCCTGGCCGGCGCTCCTGCAAAGCTGCCGCGCGCTGAAAACTAAACCGAACTGGCAGGAAGTGTGTGCCAATGCTGAAAAATTGGATACCAGGCAATCGGGTGCCGAGAAATCAGGCGCGGGAGACAGCACTGCGCTGCGTGCATTTTATGAAGCATGGTTCACGCCTTATCAGGTATTCAACCCCGATGGCAGCGAACAGGGGGTGATCACCGGCTATTACGAACCCAAGCTCTACGGCAGCCGCACCAGGACCGCGCGTTACCGCTACCCGCTCTACGCCGCACCGGATGACCTGCTGCAAATTGACCTGGGTGAGGCGTATCCGCAACTCAAGGACCTGCGCTTGCGCGGGCGTTTGCAGGGCAAGCGCGTGGTGCCCTATTACAACCGCGCGGAGATTGATGCGGGGGCCCGCTCCCTCAAGGGGCGCGAATTATTCTGGGTGGACAATGCGGTCGAATTGTTCTTCCTGCAAATCCAGGGCTCCGGGCGCATCGAACTGCCGGACGGCAAGCTGGTGAAAATCGGTTATGCCGAGCAGAACGGCTACCCCTATGTATCCATCGGCAAGAAGCTGGTCGAGATGGGCGAGCTCAAGCTGGAAGAAGCTTCCATGCAGGGCATCAAGACATGGGCCGAGCAGCACCCGGACAAGCTCTCAGCACTGCTGGCGCAGAATCCCAGCTATGTGTTCTTCCGCGAGCTGCCGGACGGCCTGTCCGCGCCGCTGGGTGCGCTGGGCGTGCCGCTCACCGACGAATACAGCCTGGCGGTGGATGCGCGCACCATCCCGCTGGGTGCGCCGGTGTTCCTCGCCACCACCTATCCCAACGACAACACACCGCTGAATCGCCTGATGCTGGCGCAGGATACCGGCGGCGCCATCAGGGGTGCAGTGCGCGCGGATTTCTTCTGGGGTTTTGGTGCGCAAGCCGCCGCACAGGCGGGAAAAATGAAACAGCAGGGGCGGATGTGGGTGCTGTTTCCGAAAGGCGGGGAACCGGTGGTTAACTAAGGAATGAACTGGCGGGAATGCAGAACACGCAATCAGCGCCCCGCCGTGCCATTAAGCATTTTTTCCAATTCTGGGGCAGGCAGAAAGCCGGGAATGCGCGCACCGTCTGCAAAAATCAGCATCGGTGTGCCGTTCGCTTTGAGTTTCTTGCCCAATTCCAATACCTTTGCCGATGGCGTGTCGCATGTGCCAGCGGGCGGCTGTATATTGTTCAGCATCAGATCATCCCATGCCTTGACCTGGTCTTTGCTGCACCAGACCGCCTTTACTTTTTCGTCGGAGCCGGAAAATATCGGGTACATGAACACGTAGAGCGTGACGTTGTCCATATTCCTCAGTTCAGCCTCCAGCTTCTTGCAGTAACCGCAATTCGGATCGGTTAAATAAGCCATCTTGCGCTGGCCGTCGCCCTTGACCTTCTTTATGGCGAGCTCGAATGGCAGCCCGTTGAAGTCGACGGCGAACAATTGGTGCGAGCGCTCCTCGGTGAGGTTGCGCATGGTCTTCAGGTCGTAGATGCTGCCAGTGATAAGGTATTGTCCTTTTTCGTCGGTATAAAACAACTGGTCGCTCGTCACCACTTCGTACAAGCCGAGAAAGTTTGCCTTGTTGACCTTCTCGATTTTGCCGATCTGCGGATAGTTTCTTTGCAGCATGTCCTTGATTGCGGAAGCGTCGCCGCTAATGGCCGGTGCGCCTGCCGGCGTTCCTTTTGTGGAAGCCTTGGTCTCGCTGGCGTAAACATAAGTACAGGTGAGTGCGGCGAGCAATAACAGAAGTGATCTAAGCATGATGAAGCCCTGCTGGCGGTGTTTTGATGGCCTGCATCATAACATACAAGCATGGTTGTTTCCCTGCCATGCCCATTGCTTTATAATCACTCCCCCTCACGGAAAATGATTCATGCGCATCGGCTCCCACCAGCTCAAAAATAATCTGATCGTCGCCCCCATGGCCGGTGTGACGGACCGGCCTTTCCGCATGCTATGCAAAAGCATGGGCGCCGGCATGGCGGTGAGCGAGATGGTGGCCTCCAACTCGCTGCTGTACGGCTCGGAAAAAACCAGACGGCGCGCCAATCACGAGGGCGAAACCGATCCGATTTCGGTGCAGATTGTCGGCGCCGATCCAAAAATGCTGGCGCAGGCCGCGCGCCACAACGTGGATGCGGGCGCGCAGATCATAGACATCAACATGGGCTGCCCGGCCAAAAGAATCTGCAACGTGATGGCCGGCTCCGCGCTGTTGCAGGATGAGGCGCTGGTGGCGCGGGTACTGGAAGCGGTGGTGGCTGCGGTGGCCGTGCCGGTTACCTTGAAAATTCGCACCGGCTGGGACAAGCAGAACCGCAATGCGGTGCGCATCGCGCGGATCGCCGAAGCAAGCGGCATCCAGGCGCTGGCCATCCATGGCCGCACGCGCGCCTGCGCTTACACCGGCGAGGCGGAATACGACACCATCGCGGCGGTGAAGGCCGGCGTAAACATCCCCATCATCGCCAACGGCGACATCACCACCCCGGAAAAGGCCCGCCATGTTCTGCAGCGTACCGGAGCGGATGCGGTGATGATAGGCCGCGCCGCGCAGGGCCGCCCGTGGCTGTTCCGCGAGATCGCACATTTCCTCGATACCGGCGAGCGCCTGCCTGCGCCGCAGGTGGATGAGATTCGGCGCGTGTTGTTCCGGCATGTGCATGACCTGTACGACTTCTACGGCGAACACACCGGCTTGCGCGTGGCGCGCAAACACATTTCCTGGTACACCAAGGGGCTGGCCGGCTCGGCGCAGTTCCGCCACTACATGAATCAACTGGAAAGCAGTGCGGAACAATTGCTGGCGGTGAATGATTTTTTTGACGGGCAATTGCAGCGCGGGGAGCGCCTGCACTATGCCGAAGAACTGGCTGCATAAGAAATATAAATAAGGGGGGCGGTGTGTTGAACGAGAACGAGGTTGCGCGTTACGTGCGCAAGGCGATGGACGACTATTTCAGGGATCTCGACGGGGAAGAACCTTCCTGCGCGGTGTACGACATGGTGATCAATTGCGTCGAGAAGCCGCTGATCGAAACCGTGCTGGCCCATGCAGGCGGCAACCAGACGCGGGCGGCGGAACTGCTCGGGCTGAACCGCAACACCCTGCGCAAGAAAATCCTGGCGCACGGCATCAAGAATTAACCCACAAGAACGGAACCCCATATGGCAGTTATCAGACAGGCTCTCGTCAGCGTATCG
>JAGWMH010000060.1 GCA_028871775.1 Betaproteobacteria bacterium | reverse complement strand
CCCTTACGGCCCCTATTACGAAACCTATCCCAGCACCCCAGCAGGCAACAGCCGCGACACCATCTTTGCGGGCAGCGGCAACAGCCTGATCATCGGGTCGAACGGCGGCAACTACATCGATGCCGGGAGCGGTGACAGTAGTGTGTTTTCGGGGGGCGGGGACGACGTTATCTTCGGCGGCTCCGGCAACAGCCTCATCAATGCACAGGGCGGCAATGACTACATCGTTGCCGGTTCCGGCAATCACCGTATCTGGGGCGGCGCCGGAAGCAACACCATCTACGGCGGAAGCGGGGACAACGTGATTTTCTCCGGAATCGGTGCATCGAACTGGGCAGATATCAACGCGGGCAGCAATTTTGTGAATTCCGGAACGGGTAACACCATCATTTACGGTTCTGGCGGGAACGACATGCTGGTCAGCGGCAGCGAAGCCGGTACCGGAAAAACGACCACCATTTACGCCGGGAATGGTAATCAAACCATTTATGGTGGCAACGCCAACGACACCATTTATGGCGGAGCGGGCAGCAATACCATCTATGCCGGAGACGGAAATACGACCATTCGGTTAAGCGGCAATGCAAACGAAACCAGTACCGTTTATGGTGGGAACGGAAACGACACCATCTACAGCGGCGCAGGCAATGATACATTGATGGGCGGCGCGGGCAACGACACCTATGTGTTCGAAGCCGGTAACGGCGTTGACACCATCATCGACACGGCCGGGACGAATAAGATCGTGTTCGGCGCCGGGGTTGATCCGGCCTCGGTCACGTTGAGTTTGGGTTCGCTGCTGATCAAGACCGGCAACGGCGAAGATGCAATCCACATCCAGGGCTTCGATCCAAACAATGTTCAAGCTCCCCCCATCATAGAGAACTTCCAGTTTGCGGATGGCACGACACTCAGTTACGCCCAGTTGCTGGAGCGAGGTTTCGATATTGTCGGCACCGCCGGAGACGATGCCCTGACCGGAACCAACACCACCGACCGGATCAGCGGCGGCGACGGTAACGATGTGCTACTCGGTGGTAAGGGCAACGATGTGCTGATGGGCGGCGCGGGTAGCGATACCTATGTGTACAACAGAGGTGATGGCGCCGACGTAATTTCGGATAGCGGCTATCCAGGTGATCGGATCGGTCAGCCAACCTTCGCATCTGCGCCAAACACTTTGCAGCTAGGTACTGGGATTGCCGCTGGCATGATTACTCCTGTCTGGGACGGCGCAGCGCTGGCTCTCGATCTGGGCGGCGGGGACAATATTGCCATCGGCTCGCTAAGCAATCTTGCTATTCAGGATATTGCGTTCAGTGATGGCTCCTCGATGTCGATCGATGTATTGCTCGCCCAGCATGGAATCGTTCAGGCAAGCGCTACCGATAATAGCGATGTGATGGCGACGTTCGGCAATGGATTGCCGTTGCAGGGAGGCGCTGGCGATGATGCGCTGTATGGCAGCACAGCGAACGACACACTGGGCGGCGGCAGCGGAAATGATGCCTTGGTGGGCGATGCGGGCAACGATGTTCTGATCGGCGGTGCGGGCGACGACACGTTGGAAGGCGGCGCCGGGAACGATACTTACGTCTATAACCTTGGCGATGGCACCGACGCAATTACGGACAGCGCGAATGTTACATACCAAGGAGGGCCAAGCGATACTAACACTATAAGTTTCGGTGCCGGCATTACGGCCGACATGATCAGGCCTGCATATGACAGTGCGGCGCAGACAGTATCGCTGATGGCTGGTAACAACGGCGACAGCGTCAATATCGGCTGGATAAACGACTTGGCCATTCAGAATGTCAAATTCGCCGACGGAGCGACATTTACGCTCGATCAGTTGATTGCCATGAGCGGCGGACTCAGCCAAATTGGCAGTACCGAGAGCGATATGCTTTACGGGACTTCTCAGGACGACCATTTAATTGGCTTGGCAGGCGACGATATCCTGATTGGCGATGCCGGTGGCGACACCTTGATCGGCGGGCAGGGCAACGATTATTTGGATGGCGGCGTGGGAAATGATGTGTACCTTTTCAACCATGGAGACGGCGCGGATATTATTGACGACAGACCTTGGCGCTGGGGAGGGGAATCGGGCGAAGAGCGTGTCACCGAGATAAATACGTTGGTGCTAGGCGAGTACATTACCCCGGAAATGATGGTCGCTACTGTTGACCAAAATGGGAATACCGTTCTGGATTTTGGTGGTGGAGATAGCGTCAATGTCGGGTGGTATTCAAGTAATCTGCGGTGGGACAAGTCTGCCATTCAGGAGATCAAATTTGCCAACGGCGATGTGTTTACGCTCAATGATGTGCTGAATGGTTCTGTCCTTCAGCAACACCTGCCCAATCAGGCCACTCGCCAAGGTGGGCAATTCAGTTTCACTTTGTCGCAAAATCCATTTTTTGTATCCAGCGGAGCTGCTTATACCTACAGCGCCATGTTGGCGGACGGCAGTGCCTTGCCTTCCTGGCTGAGCTTCGATTCAACCACGGGAATTTTCAGCGGAGTTGCGAGCAATTGGGATGTCGGTTCGCTTGATGTTACCGTGACGGCGACAGACATAAATGGAGTCAGTGCGAATAGCAGTTTACACCTTGATGTGCTCAATATGAACGATGCTCCGACGGTGATCGAACCATTGGCCGATCAGTCCGCCACGGAAGGGCAGGCATTCAGCTATGTGGTGGGTGGCCAATCTTCCTCCGCTTCCTTCCTGGAGGATGTCGCGGATAGCGGCACGCCAGATCAGGTTTGGCCGGCCTATGGCGCGTTCCGGGACGGCAGCGGCGGCAACGATGTTTACACCTTCGTACGCGGGGACGGCAATGTGGCGATCAACGAGTGGGACAACACTCCGATGGATACCGTGCAATTCTCGGATGTATCGCCCGCCGATGTGACGGTGTCGCAGAACCAGTATGGCGATGTGCTCATGTCGGTGAACGGGGCCGGAGACAGCCTGACCCTGACCAATTGGCTATTCTCCGACGCAAACAAGGTCGAGCAGGTAACCTTCGCGGACGGGACGGTGTGGGGAACGGCCGAGATTCAATCCCGGCTTTCGACTGCGCAGACTTCCGGCGACGATTACATTACCGGCACCGCAGCGGACGAGACGCTGCTGGGCGGCTCGGGGAACGACGGGCTGGTCGGCGCGGGCGGCAGCGACCTGCTGAGCGGCGGCAGCGGCAACGACTGGCTGACGGCGGATATGAACTATGCCGATGGCGCGAACGACCTGCTGATGGGCGGCGCGGGCGTGGACGGTTTGAGCGCTTCCGCATCGAGCGACCTCTTGATCGGAGGGCAGGGAAACGACACCATTTCCGGCTACGACGGCAACAACGTCATCCTGTTCAACCGGGGCGACGGCAACGACTGGATCGATCCCTGGAGCAGCGGCCCTGCTACGCAGGCGAGCACGATATCGCTGGGCGGCGTCGCCTACGCCGATCTCGCTTTCCGCCGTGAAGGGGATAACCTGGTGCTGGATACCGGCAATGGCGAGAGCCTGACTTTCGATAGCTGGTTCGGTCAGAATTGGGCCGATTCTTCGGTGCAGGGCAACAAGGTCATCGATCGCCTGCAAATCGTCTCTGAGGGAATGGCGGGCTATGGCCCCAATTCCAGCGATCCGCTGCTGAACAAGCGCATCCAGCAGTTCGACTTCGCCGGGCTGGCGAACCAATTCGAAGCCGCGCTGGCGGCCGATCCGGCCATTACCACCTGGCAGCTCGCGCCGCACCTGGTTGATTTCTCGCTGGGCGGTTCGGACACCTCCGCCATCGGCGGCGACATGGCCTATCTGTACGGCAAGAACGGCAACCTCAACGGATTGAGCGAGGCCGAGGTGCGCGCGCAGTTGACTGATGCGCAATTCGGCATCGGCGCGCAGGCATTGACCAAGACTACATTGGGTGCGGTATTCAGCGATGTGGACACCGTGCATGGCGATAGTCTGACTTACAGCGCGACACTGGCCGACGGCTCGGCACTTCCGGCTTGGCTCGCATTTGATGCTGCGGCCCAGACTTTCAGCGGCACACCGGCCCGCGCCGATGCGGGCATCTTGAATGTGGCTGTGACCGCTACCGATAGCGGCGGACTTTCTGCGACCACGAACTTTGCGCTTACCGTAACTGGCACCGGGCCAGTGAATGCTGCGCCTTTGGCTGCGGCTGACACTGTGAATGTGAGTGAGGATACTGCGCAAACCGCCATCGCTGTTGCAGATTTGCTGGCGAATGATACTGACCAGAATGCCGGCGATACACTTGCTCTTTCCGGCTTTGATGCGGTTACGGCGCAAGGCAATACCATTTCGCAGGATGCGGTTGGCGACCTGGTATTAGACATCGGGGACCGCTACCAGTCACTGGGTGCAGGCCAGACAGCGAGCGACAGTTTCACCTATACGATCAGCGATGCGGCGGGCTTGACCTCGGCTGCCACGGTGGATGTCACCATCGCCGGTGCCAACGATGCTCCTGTCAATGCAATACCCATTGCCGGTCAACAGTCGAATGAAGATGCCCCGTTCAACTTCACTGTCCCAGCCAGCACCTTTAGTGATATCGACAACGGCGATGTGCTGGTCTACACCGCCACGCTGGCAGATGGCCCGGCATTGCCTGATTGGCTGACCTTTGACGCATCCACGCAAACCTTCAGCGGCATCCCGCTCAATGGGGATGTCGGCAACATGGATTTGCTGGTAACAGCGACTGACACGGGCGGATTGAGTGCTTCCAGCAACTTTGCGCTCAACGTCATCAACGTCAACGATCCGCCAACCGCCAATGCCGATACGGGCGCGGCAACAGAAGACGGTAGTGCGGTGCTGATGAGTGCCGCAACACTAGTTGCCAACGACACCGACCCGGATGCCATCTACGGTGACACGCTCAATATTGTTGATGTATCGCAAGCCGCGTCCGGTGCTTCCGTGTCGTTGCTCAATGGCGAGGTGCAATACGACATCGGCAACCTGTACCAATCGCTGACCGCAGGACAAACCGCCACCGACACCTTCAGCTACACCATCGCTGATGCGGCAGGGGCGACCAGCACTGCGGATGTCACCATGACCATTACCGGTGTGAACGATGCACCTGTGACGGTAGCGGATACGGTGGCAGTGCAAGAGGACATCACCCTTGCGGCGAGCGGCAACGTCCTCGCCAACGACACGGATGTGGACCAAGGCACCGTGCTCAGCGTGGCCGACGCCGGACTCAGAACAGGCAACTATGGCAGCCTGACCCTGGCTGCGGATGGCAGCTATACCTATGCTCTCGACAACGCCTCGCTAGCCGTGCAATCGCTGGCACAAGGTCAAACGGTCACCGAGGCCTTCGGCTACCAAGCCACCGACGGATTGGTTAACACTCCATCGATACTCACCGTCACCCTCACCGGCACCAACGACGCACCAGCGACGAGCGTTGATGTTGCCGCCGCCCAGGAAGACGTGACCCTCACCGCCACCGGCAATGTTCTCGCCAACGACACGGACGTGGATCAGGGCACCATGCTCACCGTGGCGAATGCCGGGGTGTTCGCCGGCCAGTATGGACAGCTCACCTTGGCCGCCGACGGCAGCTACAGCTATGCTCTCGACAACGCCTCGCTAGCCGTGCAATCGCTGGCCGAAGGTCAGACGGTCACCGAGGCCTTCGGCTACCAAGCCACCGACGGGTTGGTTAACACTCCATCAACACTCACCGTCACCATCACCGGCACCAACGACGCACCAGTGACCACGGTGGATGCTGCTGCGGTGCAAGAAGACTTCAACATCGTCGCCACCGGCAATGTTCTTGCCAATGACACGGACGTGGATCAGGGCACCGTGCTCAGCGTGGCGAATGCCGGGCTCAGAACAGGCAGCTACGGACAGCTCACTTTGGCCGCCGACGGCAGCTACAGCTACGCCCTCGACAACGCCTCGCTAGCCGTGCAGTCTCTCGCAGCAGGTCAAGTGGTGGCCGAAACCTTCGGCTATCAGGCTACGGATGGCTTTGTCGCAACACCGTCCACGCTGACCGTCACCATCACCGGCACCAACGACGCCCCTGTGGCCGCCATTCCGCTGGCCGATCAGATGGCGACGGAAACCGGCACATTCACTTACCAACTCCCGCCCAACGCCTTCACCGATATAGACCAAGGCGACAAACTCACCTATAACGCCGCCCTGAGCAATGGGTCAGCCCTGCCAACCTGGCTCACCTTCAATGCCAATACCCAGACCTTCAGCAGCACCCTGCCCGATGGTTCGGCAGGGCTGTGGGACATCAGTGTCACGGCCACCGACACCTCCGGCGCCAGCGCCACCAGCGCATTCAGGTTGGATGTCGCCAACCTCACCAAGGGAAGCTGTGAAGAAGATAATCTGGTCGGCACTTCCTTGAGAGATGTGATGTACGGGTTGGCCGATGACGACTGGTTGCGTGGCGGCGCGGCGGACGATGTGTTGGTGGGCGGCTCCGGAAATGATGTGCTGGAGGGCGGTGCGGGCAACGACACCCTCATCGGCGGCATCCCTCTCGGCGCCACAATTGCCGGAGCACCAGTGGTGGCGGAGCAATGCAGCGACAGCAATAATGGCGAAGATTCGCACCATGCCGATGAACACGGCGATAGCGATGGGCATTCGCACCATGATGACGAGCATGGCAAGCCCGGCAACAACCTGCTCAACGGCGGCGCAGGGAACGACACCCTGATCGGCGGTGCGGGCAATGACCTATTGATCGGCGGAACCGGCAACGACACCCTCAACACAGGCTTGGGCGCAGACATTATCGCCTTCAACCGGGGCGGCGGGCAGGACATCGTACTTGCCAGCGCGGGTGCGGACAACACCCTGTCGCTGGGCGGGGGCATCAGGAACAGCGACCTGGCCTTCCGCCATGTCGGTAACGACCTGATACTTGAAGCCGGCCCCACTTCGACGGGCTCAGGACAGGCTTCCGATCAGATCACCTTCCGTGACTGGTACGCATCGCCCAGCAATCACAGCATTGCCAACCTGCAAATGATTAGCAATGTCATGTCCAAATCCATGCAAGACTCTCACGATAAATTGGAGGGCAAAGCTGTCTGGCAGTTTGATTTCGGCGCACTGGTGAAAAACTTCGACCAAGCCGTCGCGGCCAAAGGCGCCACAGACCACTGGGCACTGGCCAATGCGCTATTGGACAAACATCTGGAACATTCCAGTGAAGGTGTGCTGGGAGGCGACCTGGCCTGGCAGTACGGCACGAACGGCTCACTGGCGTCAGTCTCCCTGAATGCCGCGCAAGACGTATTGGGCAACTCCTCCTTCGGCGCAAATCCGCAGCAGGTGCACAAGCTGTCCGGGTTGAAGGACGGTGTGGCGATGTTGGGCTAAGCGATGAGCGGAAAATGGCACGGCAAGTTGCAGGCGGATGCCTACGACTTCGCCCCCGACATCCTGCGCCTGCAACACCAGCCGCCTTCGCCCTTGCCGCGCGCGGTGTTGTGGAGTCTGCTGGCTCTGTTGTGCAGCATGTTGCTGTGGGCGATTTTCGGCAGGCTGGACATCATTGCGGTGGCGCAAGGCAAGCTGGTGCCGCAAAGCTCGGTCAAGATCGTACAGCCTGCCGATGCCGGCATCGTCAAGGAAATACTGGTGGGCGAAGGCGATGAAGTGCGCGCCGGGCAGGTGCTGGCGCGCATGGATGCCGTGTTCTCCAATGCGGACAGCAGCACGCTGGAAAGCGAGCTGCATCTCAAGAGCCTGCAATTGCGGCGCATTGATGCGGAACTTGCCGGGGCATCGCTGGAACAATTGGCGGACGATCCGCCGGAATTGTTTGCCCAGGTGGATGCCCAGTATCACGCCCGCCGCCAGGCCTATGACGATGCGCTGGGAGCGGCGCGCGCCCAGCGTGACAAGGCTGGACAGGACTTGCAAAGCGCGCTGGAAATCGAAAACAAGCTCAGGCAGACCGTTCCGCTGTATCGCGAGCATGACGAAGCATTCCAGAAGCTGGTGAAGGACGGCTTCGTCTCCAAGCTCATGGCCAACGAAAAATCCCGCGACCGTATCGAGAAGGAGCAGGAGCTGCGCGCGCAGAGCTATGCCGTGCAAAGCCTGCGTTCCACCATCCGCCAGTCGGAGAAGCAGATCGCACAGATTACTTCCAACTATCACCAGGAATTGCGCAACGAGCGCGTGCAGGCGGAAGGGGAGTACCGCAAGCTGCAACAGGAAAGCGGTAAGCAGGCGCACCGTCACGAGTTGCTGGAACTCAAGGCGCCGCAGGACGGTATCGTCAAGGATATTGCCACGCACACACCGGGCACGGTCGTTTCGCCGGGGACGGTAGTGATGAGCGTTGTCCCGAAGAACGACCCGCTGGAAGCGGAAGTGTGGGTGACGCATCTGGATGCCGGTTTTGTGCAGCCCAGGCAACATGCGCAGGTGAAACTGGCGGCTTATCCGTTCCAGAAATACGGCATGGTGGACGGCGAGGTCAGCCAGGTCAGCCCCGATTCGACTGAACCGGATAAAACGCAACGCGATGCGCCTGTCCTGAGCGCCGTCGAAGGGCCGGGTTATCGCGCCGTGATTCGTTTGCCCGGACACTTTCTGGAAAGCGCCGGGCATCGCTACAAGCTCACGCCCGGAATGCAGGTGACGGCAGAAATCAATCTGGGCAGCCGCAGCGTGCTGGAATATCTGCTCTCGCCGGTGCAGAAGACAGTATTCGAGGCGGGGCGCGAACGGTGAGCGCGGTAACGGCGCGATTATTCGCGCCCCTACTCCACCAACTGCTTTTTATAAGATGAAAGACGCACTGCACCGCATCATTGGCGGCAAGAAACAACTCTTGCCAATCAGCACCGGCACCTTCGTCTGGGCACTGCAATGCGCGTGTCAGGTGCATCGTGTGCCGTTTGCCGCAGAGATGGCACTGCGCCAGTTCCCGCCGCCGTACAACTCGGCAATGCTGCAACATGCCATGCATGAATTGGGACTCAAAGGCCGCTGGCGCAAGGTGCAGGAGGCGGACTTTGAATTTCTCACCTTTCCATGTTTTGCCGCACTCAATCTACCTGTCACCGATCAGACGCAGGACAAGGCAGAACCCGCGCAGGCCGATCAAGCGTCTTCCACGCAACTGGAGCCACACGGCCTCGCGTTGCTGGCAAAAATAGAAGCAGGCAAGGTGCTGTTCTTCGAGCCGGGCAGCCAGAATCCGCAGCAATTGCCGCTGGCTGAATTCATGGCGCATTGCGCCGGGCATGTGCTGCAATTTGCCGC
>JAGWMH010000354.1 GCA_028871775.1 Betaproteobacteria bacterium | reverse complement strand
CATCGTCACCGGTAAATTCCACTTCGGTGGTCGGCTTCATGGTGACTTCCGCCATCTCCGGCTTGAATCCCGCCGCTTCCAGCCGCTGCTTCACGTTCACGAAATCGTTGGGCGCGGTGATGACTTCGATGCTGCCGTCGTCGTTGCTGATGATGTCTTCCGCCCCCGCATCCAGCGCCACTTCCATCAGCGCGTTCTCGTCGGTGCCGGGCGCAAAAACCATCTGCCCGCAATGCTTGAACAGGAACGATACCGAGCCGTCAGTGCCGAGGTTGCCGCCGTACTTGGTGAAGGCATGGCGCACATCGGCCACGGTGCGCGTCTTGTTGTCGGTCATACAATCCACCATCACCGCCGCGCCGTTGATGCCGTAGCCCTCGTAGCGCAACTCGACATAATCCACCCCCTCCAGTTCGCCCGCGCCGCGCTTGATGGCGCGCTCCACGTTGTCCTTCGGCATATTGTTGTCGTAAGCCTTTTCCATCGCCAGGCGCAGGCGCGGATTACTGGCCGGGTCGCTGTCGCCCAGCTTGGCTGCGACGGTGATTTCTTTGATCAGCCGCGTGAAAATTTTGCCGCGCTTGGCGTCCTGCCTGCCTTTGCGGTGTTGAATATTTGCCCATTTGCTATGACCTGCCATGACCTCTTCCCCGTTGGTTGCATCCCGCAGCCCGGACGCCGCGAGAATTCGCATTCAAATAGTGGCGCAATGTTATCATTTTTAGGCGCTCAACCCAAAGGACGCGGCCCTTATTCAGGCTGAACATCACAGGAGGCATCCCATGCGCGTAACCACCCTCGGCTGCAACGGCTGCATCACCGGCAACCTGCGCACCACCTGCTACCTGGTGGATGACGACATTCTGATCGATGCCGGCACCGGCGCAGGCGACCTGAGCCTGCAGCAGGCCATCGCCATCAACACGGTATTCCTCACCCATGCGCACCTCGACCACTGCGGCATGCTGCCCATGCTGGCCGATGCCGCGGGCAACTTCCACGACACGCCGCTCACCGTCTATGCGCTGCCCGAGGCTATCTCCGCCATCAGGCGCAACATCCTCAACGGCGAAATCTGGCCGGACTACACCGCGCTGCCCACACCCGAGCGCCCCTACATTCGCTTCCAGCCGATTGCGCCGGGCGAGACGGTGGAGCTGAATGGCAGAAAATTCACCGCGCTGCCCGCGCGGCATGCCGTGCCCTGCGTCGGTTACCGGCTGGATAGCGGCGCAGCCAGCCTGGTGTACAGCGGCGACACCACCTTCTGCGAAGATTTCTGGCAGGCGCTGAACCGTATCGCCAACCTGAAATATTTGCTGATCGAAAACACTTTCCTTAACGCCAACGCAGCGGGCGCGGCGCGCTCCGGCCACATGACCGCCAACCTGCTGGCGCAGGGGCTGCGCCTGCTGCAACGCCCGGTGGAACTGTTCATCGTGCACATGGAAGCGGGGCGCGAAGAAGACAGCATGCGCGAAATACTGCGCGCGGTAGAAGAGTTCAAGCCGGCACCATTGCTGCGCGGGTGGGTGTTTGAGTTCTAAAGGAAATGCTGAGCAAGTCCAAGATCGTCATTGCGAGCGCAGCGAAGCAATCCAGAAAGCCTCAAAGATCACATAGTTCTGGATCGCCACGTCGCTTCCCGCCACGCTTCGCTCGCGGCTAACGGCTTATTCTC
>JAGWMH010000353.1 GCA_028871775.1 Betaproteobacteria bacterium | reverse complement strand
AAGAACTCGCCGCGTTAAAATCCAGACTGGCTTCCGCGCAAGGCGACGAGCTGCTGAATCAGGCGGTGAATATCGCTGGCGTGAAGGTGCTGGCGGCCCAACTGGAAGGCGCGGACAGCAAGACGCTGCGTGAGACGCTGGACAAGCTGAAAGACAAACTCAAGTCGGCGGCGATTGTGCTGGCTTCTGTCGCCGACGGCAAGGTGAGTTTAATCGCAGGCGTGACGGCGGATGTTACGGTGAAAGTGAAGGCCGGTGAGCTGGTGAACTTCGTCGCGCAACAGGTCGGCGGCAAGGGCGGCGGTCGCCCGGACATGGCGCAGGCGGGCGGCACCGAACCGGCTAATTTGGCGGCTGCGCTGGCATCAGTTGCAGGCTGGGTAAAAGAACGCAGCTGATTTCAATGTAGGAGCGGGCCATGCGCGCGAACACTTCTTATCGCGGGCATGGCCCGCTCCTACAGTCAGAACGGCAGTTGCAGGTTCGGATTGGCATCCAGCAGCACGCGTCGAAAATCCTCCTGTATTCTTGCAAGTGCATCCGCATCATCCGCCTCGAAGCGCAGCACGATCACCGGTGTGGTGTTGCTGGAGCGCATCAGGCCGAAGCCGTCGGCGTATTCCACGCGCAGGCCGTCTATGGTGATGATGTCCTGCGCACCGGTAAACTTTGCATTCTTCTGCAGCCGTGCGATCAGTGCGTAGTTCTCGCCTTCCTGCAAATTAATGTGCAATTCCGGCGTGCTGACCGAGTTGGGCAGGCCGTTCAGCGTGGCACTCGGGTCTGCCTGCCTGCTCAGGGTCTCGAGCAGGCGCGCCCCGGCATACAAGCCGTCGTCGAAGCCGTACCAGCGCTCCTTGAAGAACATATGCCCGCTCATTTCGCCCGCCAGCAGCGCGCCGGTTTCCTTCATCTTGGCCTTGACCAGCGAGTGTCCGGTTTTCCATAGCGTGGGTTTGCCGCCGTGCTTGCGTATCCAGCCGAACAGGTTGCGCGTGGATTTCACGTCGAAGATGACTTCCGCACCGGGATTGCGGGACAGCACGTCGGCGGCGAACAGCATCAGCTGCCGGTCCGGGTAGATGATGTTGCCATCCTTGGTGACCACGCCGAGGCGGTCGCCGTCGCCATCGAAGGCCAGGCCGAGTTCGCTGTCGTTGCGGGCGAGAGCGTGGATCAGGTCTTGCAGGTTTTCCGGCTGCGAGGGATCGGGATGGTGGTTGGGGAAATTGCCATCCACTTCGCAGAACATTTCCGTCACGGTGCAGCCCAGCTTGCGGTACAACGTGGCGGCAAAATCTCCCGCCACGCCGTTGCCGCAGTCCACCGTGATTTTCAGCGGGCGTGCCAGCTTGATGCCGGAGACGATGCGCGCGATGTATTCCGCTGCGATGTTGTATTGCGCATAGCTGCCCGAGCCGTGCGCCAGATTGCCGGTTTCGATGCGCGTACGCAGGGACTGGATGGTTTCGCCGGACAGCGTTTCGCCCGCCAGCACCATTTTCAGGCCGTTGTAGTCAGGCGGGTTGTGGCTGCCGGTAATCATCACGGCGCAATGCGTGTCGAGATGGTAAGCGGCGAAGTACACCATGGGTGTGGCGACACGGCCTGCATCAATCACATTGATGCCGCTCTTCTGGATGCCGCGCGCCAGGGCGGCGGCGAATTCCACGCCGGACAGG
>JAGWMH010000352.1 GCA_028871775.1 Betaproteobacteria bacterium | reverse complement strand
TCTCTATACCCGGATGTCGTATTTCACCGAGAAGGCAAGCGCTGCCGACCATCATGCCGCGCTGAATGTGCTGTTCGAAATTCTCGAGGTCGCCAGCCGCGCCGATCTGAAGTCCGACTTGTTGCAGGAACTGGAACGCCAGAAACGCCAGCTCTCCGCCCTGCACAGCAATCCTGGAATTTCGGAGGAGGCGCTGGATACGGTGCTTAATGAAATCGAGAGCGCCAGCAGCAGCTTGTTTGGCATGAACGGCAAGATAGGCCAGCACTTGCGCGAGAACGAATGGTTGATGAGCATCAAGCAGCGCGCCTGCATCCCCGGCGGGACATGTGAATTTGACCTGCCTTCCTACCATTACTGGCTGCATCAGGATGCCATGCTGCGGCGCAATTACCTCAATGCCTGGCTGGCTCCCCTGCTGTCCATAAGCGACAGCCTGGGCATCATCCTCAAGCTGATGCGCGAGAGCGGCAAAATGTACCATTTCACTGCCCAGCAAGGCAGCTTCCAGCAGATGCAGGGCGGCCGTGTCGCGCAATTGCTGCGACTCGGTTTGGACAGCGCCCTGCCGTGCATCCCCGAAGTCAGCGCCAACAAATACGTGCTCAACATCCGTTTCATCGCGGCCAATTATGCAGCCAAGAGCGTCTTGTACGAACAGGATGTGGCTTTCGACCTCACCTTCTGTTCCCTGTAATTCCAAACCCATTTCATCGGTGACACTGTGTTGGCTTCCTCACTCACTCCTGATGAAACTACTAGCCATTCGACTAAGCTATCAAAAGACGATAGCCAAGTCGCTGGTTATAGTCGTGCTATTTGCACTGTAGCTACCGCCGCCCTAGCGGGCTTAACTTCGCAAGCGAAGTTAGCGTTCGCTGAAACTTTCGTTTTCTTCGTCGCTCGCTCGTCGCCGCCTTGTTCCACCTTCGAAATAGGCTTGGAATAAATCATGGCGAATAAATCAACTGTGGTTGCATGTCCGCAGTGCGGCAAGGAAGTGGTGTGGAGCAGCGACAGCCGCTACCGCCCGTTCTGCAGCGAGCGCTGTAAATTGATAGACCTCGGGCAGTGGGCTGCGGAGAGTTACCGCATCCCGCAGGATGAAAACAACCCGGAAGAAGATACGCCTCACCAGGCCTGACGCAACAAGGCAATCCCGTGCGCCCCATGCTGCCACGCCGTTTCCATATCGTCGCGGCACAGCCCGCCCAAGGCATACACCGGAATAGCCGAGCCTGACGCAATTTCCCCGAATGCTTCCCAACCGAGGTGCGCAGCACCCGGATGGGATTTGGTCGGCAGCACCGGGCCCAGCTCCGCGAAATCCAGACCCAACTCTGCGGCCCGATGCAGTTCTTCCGCGTTATGGCAAGAAGCTGCACACCACGGAAGGTCAGGGCGTTCGCGCAGCGCAGCCAGTTGCGTGCTGGTGAGATGCATTCCGTCCGCGCCAGTTTCACGGGCCAGCTCGACATCATTGTTAATCAGCACTTTCGCGCCGTGCGCGTGCGCCAGCTCCACCACGCGCCGCGACAATGCGCGCATCTCGGCATACGATAAATCTTTCTCGCGCACTTGAACCAACCGCAAACCGTTGTGCAATGCGCCTTCCAGCCGATACATGAATTCCTCTGCACCCAGTTCGGCCACATTGCTGATGGCATACAGCGGCGGCAATTCCAGC